>CADBQL010000226.1 GCA_902796815.1 uncultured Coriobacteriaceae bacterium
GAGTCGAGCGTTACGCCTGAACCGGACAAATTCGGCGTCGTCAAGGCTGTTCAGTGGAAAGATGCGTATCCGTACGAGTACATGTCGTACCTCGCAAATGCTTCGAATACGCCGCCGGCTAGCGATTACCTTAACGAATCTGATGACGCCTGGTGTGCCGAGGGAGCCACGAAGGAAGATACCACATCTACGCTTCCTGAGGATTTCGAATACGTCGATGCTGGCAAGGCTGACTACCTCGAGACGAACCCCGAGATCAAGACGCTTGGCAAGGGCAACGGCTACGCCAAGTACTACACCGAGCCAGCGAGTCATGTGTACTCGCTTTGGTCTGTTTCGCATAACGGCCGTGTGAACGACGGCACCAAGACCAAGGCCGCCTGCATCACGTGCAAATCGCCGCAGTACTCCAATCTCGTCGACATGGAGGGCGAAGAGGTGCATCTGCGAGCGTTCAACGACGTAATCGGTCAGCTCGACGAGAACATCAGCTGCGCGAGCTGCCATGCTAATACGCCAATGAAGGATAGCAAGGTGTATCTCGAGGTTGACCGCGCCGAATGGGTGCGCTCGATGGGCGATGATGCCGGCAATACGATTGAAGGAGAGGTCTGCGGCCAGTGCCATTGCGATTACTCCATGGCCCCTGAAACGTCCATTCCGACGAGCCCTTATGACAACGGTCGCGTCGATATGGTTCCCGATAAGGCTTTGGCCTGGTACGACAAACACGATTATGTCGATTGGACCTACGCTTCGACCGGTGCCAAGATGCTTGCCATCCGTCATGCCGAGTACGAGTTCAACTACGGTGGCGACAACGTAACCTTGCCGATGGGCTCGCATATGAATCAGCTCGGATATGATTGCGCCGATTGCCATATGGCTACCGTAACAGCTGAGGATGGCACGACGTATGCCGATCACCATTGGATTAACCCGACCGAGAATGACGAGCTCATCGAGCGCGACTGCAAGAGCTGCCATGCCGACCTGAAGGCCGAAGTCAAGGCCATCCAGGAAGACATAGACGGCAAGACGACGGTGCTCGGCCAGCGTTGCGAGAAGTTCATCCAGAACCTCGAGAGCAAGGTTGCCACGATGCACGACGATCCCAACAATGCTGGAGAGCAAGTTCTCACGCTCGACGAGGCTTTTGCCAAGAAGAACGGTATTGATGCCAAGACGCTTGAGCGCTTGCAGTGGATCCAGCGCGCATCGTGCTATTACTGGAACCTCGACGCCGCCGAGAACAGCGAGGGCGCGCACAATCCCGAGTACTATCAGTACTGCCTGGACAAGGGCAACGAGCTGCTCGACGAAGGCGATAAGCTTCTGGGCATGTCCTCGGTAGCTGCCTAAACAATGAACCTGACGCTTTCTGGCCCGCGTGGCCAGAAAGCCTACTATCCGACCCGGCCGAGTTGCCGCGAGAAGGTCTGCGGCGTGGGGGAGGGAAGAGCATGAGTGACGAAAAAGTCGAGAAAACCGCTGAAAAAGCTGTTGAGCCCGAAAGCGGTGCAACACCGAAGAAGAAGCGCAACAAGAAGCTTGCGATTGCCGGTATCGTGGTTGTCGTTTTGGTGGCGGTCGGTGCTGGGATGATGGTATGGCACGAGGATCCGAGCTTCTGCTCGACCATGTGTCATATCGAGCAGACCTACGTTGACAACTACATGCAGGAGCAGGGCGCTGCCGGCGTCGACAAGTACGGCAAAGAGGTTTCGAACACCAACGCGATGATGGCGGTTCTGCATCGCAATACCAAAGCAACCGCAAAGCCTCAGGTGTTGTGTGTGGACTGCCATGTACCTAACATGATGGAGCTTGCGCATGATGGGGTGAACTTCGTGAGCGGTAGCTATTCTTTGCCGCGCGATGAGCGTACGGCTGCACGTCTGAATTCGTGGGACAACAAGCCAGGTGAGAGTTTCTGCGCTAACTCGACCTGCCATGTGTATCTGCTTGGTGATGACGGCCTGCTCGATTACGACAAGCTTGAGGCATCCACGAAGACGCGTGCCTTCAATCCACACGAGCAGCATCATGAGAACCTGGCGCTCGATTGCACTGCTTGCCACAAGGGCCATCGCGCGTCAACAGTCGTTTGCACGGGTTGCCATCAGCATGAAGACGTAACTCTGCCCGATGGCTGGGTAACCTACGACGAGTCTCAGGATCTTATGAAAGAGGTATTCCCGGGCGCATCTGCGACGGCAGCGTAAGCGATGAGATTGATAGTTTGCGAAAGGGCGCTCCGTTTTGGGCGCCCTTTCTAATGTGGTCTGGTTTTTTGTTCGGCTCGTCTCGCCGGCCGATGAGTTTCGCCCCCGGGATGAGCTTTGCCCCTGGGGCGCGACTCATTTTGCTTCCAGGTCAAAATTGTCATCGACGTGGAATAGCGCAAGCATCCTTTCCCAATGTCAGATTTATGGCCGCCGCGCGCCGGGCCGGCTGGCTGGGATACCGCGGCCAGCCGGTCGGCAAGGCGATTTTCCTAGAACTTCCAGGAATTCATGTAGGCGATTTGCTCCTCGGTGAGCTCGTCGATTTCGATGCCGAGGGTTTCGAGCTTTACGCGGGCGACGCCGTCGTCGATTTCAGCGGGGACGTCGTAGACCTTCTTGTCGAGCTCGCTCGCATGCTTGTAGAGGTATTCGGCTGCCAGTGCCTGGTTGGCGAAGCTCATGTCCATGACCGAAGCGGGATGGCCTTCGGCGCAGGCGAGGTTGACGAGGCGCCCTTGTGCCAAAAGCACGATCTTGCGGCCGTCTTCGAGCGTGTACTCCTCGACGAGCGGCTTGAGCTCGACCTTACCCGTCGAGTGCTCTTCGAGCCAGTTGATGTTGATTTCGGAATCGAAATGCCCGGAGTTGCAAAGAATCGCGCCGTCCTTCATGTTGGCGAAAGCGGGCGCATCCACGACGTTGCAATCTCCAGTTACTGTGACCCAGACGTCGCAGAACTTGGCGGCTTCTTCGGCCTTCATGACCTTGTAGCCCTCCATGTGCGCTTCGAGTGCCTTCAGCGGGTCGACTTCGCAAATGATCACATCCATGCCCATACCCTTGGCGCGCAGGGCCAGGCCGCTTCCACAATAGCCGTAGCCCGAAATGACGATCGTGCGCCCGCACATCAAGCGGTTCGTGGCGCGGATGATGCCGTCAAGCGTTGACTGGCCCGTGCCGTAATGGTTGTCGAAGCAGTGCTTCGTGTTTGCATCGTTGATGTTGAAGACCGGGTAGCCCAATGCTCCTTCGGCAGCCATGGCGGCGAGGCGTACGACGCCGGTTGTGGTTTCCTCGGTTCCGCCGATGACGCCAGCGAGTTTGTCGGTGAAGCGCGTGTGCAGCGCCGTGTCCAAGTCGGCGCCGTCGTCCATGATGATCTGCGGGTCGGTGGCAACGACTGCGTCGATGTGCGCGTTATAGGTGTCGGCATCCTCGCCTGCGATTGCGTGAACGTCAACGCCGAAGTCGCGTACGAGCGAGGCGGCGGTGTCGTCCTGCGTCGAAAGCGGGTTCGAGGCACACAGCGTTACCTTCGCACCCGAGGCTACGAGTGCGCGCATAAGGTTAGCTGTCTCGGTGGTCACGTGCATGCAGGCGCCGATACGTACGCCCTCAAGGGGCTTTTCCTGTTCGAAAC
>CADBQL010000227.1 GCA_902796815.1 uncultured Coriobacteriaceae bacterium
CTGCCTGAAAAGCCCAACTTCCCGAAATCCACGCAAAGCGGCAAAGTGTTTCGCCTGTTCATAACTCTAGCTCAATGAGGAGTATCCTCATTGAGCTTCTTTGGGCTAATTTTTAGACAGTCTCCCCCATCACAGAACGCTAGAAACGGAATTCGTCACACAAAACCATACATGTGTTCTTATTTTATGGTATACTACCCCCATGAAAGCTGAATAGGTTGGGGCGTGAGCAATCGACTCCTAACCCTCTTCGGGGACAGCCGTACGCGAATCGAAGGGGGTTCATATGGATACCGGTATCGTCAAGCAATTCGAAGACCATCAAATTCGCAGCGCATGGAACGCCGAGGAGGAGCGCTGGTATTTCAGCATTGTCGATGTTGTTGGGGCCTTGACGGATAGCTCGGACCCAAAACAGTACGTCAAGAGGATGCGCTCACGAGACGCCGAGCTCAACGCCAACTGGGGTACAATTTGTACCCCAGTTCGAATGACGGCTGCCGACGGAAAAAATCGAGAGGTTATGGCCGCTACCACCGAAGGGGTGCTCCGCATCATTCAGTCCATCCCCTCGAAGCGCGCCGAACCATTCAAGCTGTGGCTCGCGCAGGTCGGCGCGGAGCGCATTCAGGAGGCCATCGATCCTGAACTCGCCATGCAGCGAGCTATGGACACCTACGCCAAGAAAGGGTACTCGGAAGGCTGGATTCGCCAGCGCCTATTGTCAATCGACATACGCAAGGAGCTTACAAGCGAATGGCAGCAACGTGGCGTTCGCACAGGCAGCGAGTTCGCCATTCTCACTGACGAGATTTCCCGCGCCTGGAGCGGCATGAGCACGCGTGAGTACAAGGATTTCAAAGGGCTCACGAGCGAAAACCTGCGCGACAACATGAGCAATACCGAGTTGGTGCTTAACATGCTTGCCGAAACCACCACAACAGAGATTTCGAGAGCCGAGGAACCGACGAGCTTCGAGGAGAACCGCGACGTTGCCCACAGGGGTGGAACAGTCGCTGGCAACGCGCGAAAGCAAATCGAAGCGGAAACGGGTCGCCCTGTCGTCACCTCGATGAACGCTCTCGATTTTGCGCAAGTTATCGCCGGTGTTCTACAGGACATAGGCTCCAAAAGCCAAGCCTGAGAGAGATGCACAAATGCTTGGTACCTGCCACAATTGCTCGCGCCCAGTACTACAACGTCGCCCTGCCCCCTTTGCAGGAGCCAATATCCTGGAAAGGGCGCTGCAGAATATGGACCCCTTCCTTGTGTCAGGCATTCGCAAGGCAACCACAAGCGGGCGGAAATTCATCCAAGAGACCTGCGAGCTCATCGCCTCGGCGGTCCGCAGGCAAGTGCAACTCGGCTAGGAAACATGACAGTAGGATCATTCGAAGTTACGGAAACGAAATCACCCGATAGCGCGCATAATGGCCTGAAATGTAAAAACGATCAGAGGAGGCGCGCAATGAACTTTGATGGTTTGACCCCCGAGCAAAAGGAAATGGCGCTTTCCTGCAAAACGCCCGAAGAGCTGTTGGCAATGGCCAAGAAAATGGGCTATAAGCTTTCCGATGAGGAGCTCGATAGCATATCGGGCGGCAGCTGGTACAACTGCCCAAGCGATTGCCCCAATTATGATGCGAACGGGAACGAGTGGTATTGCTAAACACACCGTCTGGCAAACATAATCCCAAATAGCACACCGTACGTTGAGGGTTTCGCCGAGTTCCTGGCAAGGGTAGCCATATGGCGTAAACTCGACATGCAAGTGCGCGTCCGCTGAGCTGAACAGGGTTTGAGCCGCGGGTTTGAGCTGAACTGAGCTGAACGCGGGCCTTGTGTTGAATTATGGCGCAAACCTCAGGCTGGAGCAGAGCATGCTGGACTCATACGCGAACATCGACAGACGCTACCTGCCGCAGATCGCCGACAGGCGCGTGTCGTCTGATGGCACCCGCAAGTATGTTTTGCAGCTACATGACGGCGCCCTGGTCGAGACGGTAGGAATTCCGCACGGAAACGCAAGCGACCCACGCAGACTCACCGTGTGCTTTTCGACCCAGTCGGGATGCGCTATGGGCTGCGCTTTCTGCGCCACGGGCAAGCTGGGGCTCACGCGCAATCTCGAGCCCGCCGAGATGGTCTGGCAGGTGGCTCTCGTCGGGAGCAATTTCGGACATCGTGCGGACTCGGCCATCGCGATGGGCCAGGGCGAGCCGCTCGCCAACTACGCGGCGCTCGTCGAATCGCTCGGCTTTATGAACGGCGCGCAGGGCTTTGGAATTGACAAGCGCGACCTGGTGGTTTCGACGTGCGGCATCCCGAACGGCATCCGCGCCTTTGCGGAAGATGGTGTACCGGCGACGCTCGCTGTGTCGCTCCATGCTGCCAGGCAGGAGCTGCGCGACAAGTTGATGCCTGGCGTTCGCGCCTTTCCGCTCGCACGTCTTCGCTCGGAACTCGCCCGCTACAACGAGGTTTCGGGGAAGCGCGTGATCATCCAGTACCTCATGCTCGACGGCATCAACGACCAAGACGAGGATTTCGAGGCCATCGAACAGTTCTGCCGCGGGCTCGATGCCCACGTGAGCCTTTTGCGCTTCAATCGCGCGGATGGGATCCCGTTCGCCCCGAGCGCGTTCGGACGGATGCTGGTCTGGAGCGCCGAGCTCAACCAGCATGGCATTCCGGCAAGCATCAACAAGCCGCGCGGCGCCGACGTCGACGCCGCTTGCGGACAACTTGCATCACAGCTCAATCAGGCAGGTTAGCGCAGCGAGCTAGAACGTGCAGCAAATACGCGGCAACCGCGATAGAGCAACTCCAAAAACAATAGTTCACCCATAACGTAACGCCTACGCCACGTCCACGGAAACGTGCTTGGCTTCACAAATCGCTACCAGACACCGGCAATTCGTCCTTTGCGCAAAATCTAACGTCGAAAACGACAGAATGTAAGATTGTTAACATCAATCTCGAGTTTAGAAGCGTTTTTGCGATATCCCTATCGGCAAAGACCCAGGTCGCGATAAATCGACTTTACGTCATGCGGCTAATAACCTGGTTTTCCAGCCGAGTTGATGTTAACAATCTTACATTCTGTCAAATCTGATGCGTAATTTTGCCCAAATGAAATAACGGGCCATATAGGAGGATGAACCCGATGGCCTCGCGCTCAAATCATCGAGACGTTTACCCCGGTGAGGTGTCCCGCCGTGTGAGACGTTTACCCCGGTGAGGTGTCCCATCCCCGGGGAGGTGTCCCACCGCGAAGGGGCCCGCTCAATCCGATTATGCAAAAGCGGTTATTCCCACGGTGCCAACCACGATGAGCACAAGGCCTAAGAGAGCTTTCCGCGAAAGCCTCTCGCCCAGAACAAGCCAGGAGAATGCAATTGACGCAACTATCGAGAGCTTGTCGATCTGAACGACCGCGCTCACCACACCCGTCTGTATCGCAAAGTAGTAACACAACCACGAAGCCCCGGTCGCCAGGCCGCTCAACACCAAAAAAGCGAGCTCCCTTGACTCGATGCTCCGGGCTCTCTGAAGCTTGCCCTTCCATATCACTATGCCCCATGACGCCACTAGAACGACGCACGTACGTATGGCAGTTCCCAGGTTCGATTCAACTCCGTCGATGCCGACCTTGCCCAATATAGCCGTGAGCGCAGCGAACACGGCGGCGAGCACGGCGTACGCGAGCCAGCCGAAACCGCCTGTTTGGGAAGCCCCCACATCACGGCGCTCGATCATCATGAGCGTGCCAACGAGGATGATGGCCGTTGCAACCAGCTTCAGCGCCAAGTTATCCGTTTCCCCGAACAAAACGATGGCCAGAAGCGTAGCGAGCACCGCGCTCGATTTGTCGATGGGGACCACCTTGTTCACATCGCCAAGGGAGAGCGCCTTGAAATAGCATATCCATGACCCGCCGGTGGCAAGCCCCGACAGTACGAGAAACAGCCAAGTGCGGGGGGATATCGCGGCAATGGAGCTGATAGAGCCCGCGCATGCTGCGGCAACCCATGCAAGCACGAGAACGACACCCGTGCGTACGGCAGTAGCCACATCGGAATCCGTCGTCTGAACGCCGAGTTTTCCGAGTATCGCAACGATTCCCGCAAAAAGCGCGGAAGCGCATGCAGCCAACACCCACATTGGGCCTTACCATCCTTTCCATCGGACATGTACGGTCCACCACCACGCCCCGCAGGGGCCACGCCGCGAACCGAGAGATTGCCGATGACAGAATACCCCAAAGCGTGTCGAACAATCTTTTCGTGAGAATAATTATTCCGACAGCTTTTAAACAACGAGGTATCGGTTGATTGCAATGGCGTCGCCATCGCAGGCCAGCTTGATTGCAACACGACAGAACCCAACGACAAGGGGCAAACGTGGGGACTTGCTTTTTTGCGATTGCATCGTGGATGATTCTGTGACAAGACGACCGTTCTGCCCGTTTGCGGCAAGAAAACGCACGCGGGCAATCGCATGACAACCAGCGCAAACGCGTCACGCGAATTATCCGTAAGGATGAGAATCCTTAGCGAAACGAGCAGAAGCGCTTGGAAGCTGACGGTGAAGGTGCCCACTCAATGATAGAATGCAATCCGTTTGAACCTGACGATAAGGGATAGCAATGAAAGCATGTGTATACTGCGATAGCATTGTGGAAGATTCCGTAGCAAAATGCCCGTTTTGCTCGTCAAACCGTTTCCAGAGAGTGTGCCCGACATGTGGCAAACCGTATGAAGGGGCAACTTGCCTCGATTGCTAAGCGAGAGAAGCGGCCGCTTTCAAGGCGGCCGAGGAATCGCGGCAGAAGACAGAAGCCGAGGCTAAGGCGAACAAGGGGCTTGCCTGGAAGACGGCGCTTACGGTTTTCATGCCCTATGTCGGCGGGTTTTTCCTCATCAACGACAACGTTAGAAAGGGCTTCCGCCTCTTCGGCATCATATGGTGCTCTTTCCTCGCGATATACGGAGCTTCGCTGAGCGGAGCGTTCGGCACCAAGCTGTTCGTGTCCCTTTTCATGATGCTTCCGTTTATCGTCTATGCCTGCAGGAAGCGACTATGGAAGTGGAACGAGCTCGATTCCGAGTCAAGGCCTCTCGCGATTGCCTTCGCGGGCGTTTTGCTGGTTACGCTCGTTCTTGCCTTAGTGAGCGGCGGCTCCCCGAGCAATAAAGCCGCCTCGTCGTATTCCGCGGCGTCGAGCTCCGCGGCGTCGAGCTCCGCAGTGTCGAGCTCCGCCGCGTCTTATCCCCCAGCATCTGGTCTTTTGGTATCCATGAATTCATCGATGCCCGCGCGATAGCAAACGGTCAATCACCGGTGACGTGGAGTATCTCGCATATTTGCAAGAGAGGCATTCGTGCACGTCACGGCTAACATGCGTCTTGCAGTACCAAAAATCCCGCGCACGGGTGCCTGCGCAGCCGTCGTTTTCACATCGGCGCGCATGCACACCCGTCAATCCCGCGCCGGCGCTCGTGCACACCCGTCAATCTCACGCACACAAGCCGCTTTCCGCGTGAAATCGACGGTTGTGCACGAGCGCGGCTTCTGGTGAAGAGTCGCGACCTGGGCAAATGCCGACGCGCAGGCCGCGGACCGCGGCCACACGCGTGCATACCCGTCAATCTCGCGCGCGCAGGGCGCCTTCTGCGCGAAATCGACGGTTGTGCACGGTCGGCGCGATAGGCGCCGTATCTTTAGCGGCGACAATTCTCGTCTACGGCTCGGAAACCAATCAAATCACCCGCGGTGAATCCCACAACGATTCTCATGTGGAATTCTCGCGACGGTTCTCGCACGGAATTCTCGCGACGGTTCTTGCACGGAATTCTCGAGCGGGATCTATCTAGCCTCAATTATTGACTAAGATGGATATCGTCATCTTGCCAGGAGCTGCCTTTGATACCATCAAATCTGTCAAAACGCCCGAATTCGAAAGGAAGGCACCGTGAAAAAGCTCGGATTGCTCATGCTTATTTGCGTGACCGCACTTGCGCTTTACGCTTGCGGCAATTCCACATCCAGCGCTGCGCCTAGCAGTGCGGCAACCATCAGCGCATCGTCCAGCGCGGACTCGGGTGCGGCGTTCAGCTCTAGCTCTGAATCAGATGCGAAATCGGAACAGTCATCTGACGACATTGTGGCCCTCGACGGACAGGGCGGCATGGAGGTGTACTTGGACTACAACGCAGCAACTGGCTATGAATGGAAATGCTCGATCGAACCCGAAGGAGTAATCGGAATCGCCTACCAGGAAACACAGGACGCCTCCGAGGATAAGGACATAACGGGTGGCCTGCTGAGGGACGTCGTCACGCTCATTGCCAATTCACCCGGCACGGCCACGCTCACCTGCGAGTTGAGGCGGCCCTGGGAAACCGATGTCGAACCTGCTGAAGTGCAGACGTTCGTGTTCACAGTCGAGCCCGATTTGCAGATCAGTTTAGATGAGGACGCCTCTAGCTTTGTGGAACATCCGGTCGCGATCTCCTTTTCGTAGCGACGCTAGAGCGGCTTGACTATCCCGCCCAATTGCATTCAAAAGTGGAGCTAGCGCAGCCATGTCTCTAGGTCGAAAAACGCAGGCGAGGCGCTCGTTGGCGCAGGCCTGGGCGCTCGGCGGCGCAGGCCGGGCGCGCATGCAGGGCGCTCACTCGCCTAAAGCGGCCTGACCATAATGGCGCGAAGGTTCGCGCTGGGAGCGAGCGAGCCGTCCTCGGGCTTGAGGCATGCTTTTTGGCAGGAACCGCATCCCACGCACTTTTCGGGATCGACCGACGGTCGTCCCTGCTTGTCGCGCTTGATGGCGCGATACTGGCTCGGGCACACCCTGTAGCAGCGCTTGCACCTCTCCCCTGTCGCCCAGGGCAAACACCATTCGGGAACGATTTCGGCAATACCGAGCACAACGGACTCCCCATCTGGAGGAAGCTCGAGCGCGCCTGTCGGGCAAGCGGCGACGCAGCGTGGCGCACCGCCAGCCGAGGCGCAGAAGTCGCACCAGTTCCGACTGAAGTCGGCAACGGGCAAGCCCGCTCCGATGACGCCCTCACTCAACGCCTCCGCTCGCAAAACGCGCCAAGGACATGACATGATGCATCGCCCGCAGCGGATGCAACGCGCCATCAACCGTTCGGCATCCTGCCCGCCCGGAGGCCGAACGAGCGCCTGAGCTGGAAGCGCCTTGAGCCCGAACAGCCCAATCGCAGCTGCCCCCGCGCACGCTGCCGCGCACAGCTGCCGCCGCGAAACTCCAGAACCACGTTGCTTTTCTTCTTCCCCTGCCATGGCAAGCATTTTACAACCTACGAGGAAGAACGGAGCGTATATGTCAGGGGAAGAAAGCCTCGGCATACGGGGGTCGGCCTGCGAATCTGATTGGAAGGGACTGCCCGCTCTGGTCGGATGCCGAATCAGAAGGACCACTCGCTCTGATCGGAAGGGACTTGATCGAATCAGAAAAGGCCGTCTCTTCCGATCGCGCTCTCACCGATTGCGCTCTCACCGATTACGCGCCACCGCCTTCCATCGGCCCACGTCTTCCCATATCTCTTTCGCATAGCCCATCTGCTGGGTACGGATTCATCTATACTGCTTAGGTGTGCGAACCTTGGCGCGAAGATGCTGGGACTGAAGTTGCGAAAGGACAATGCAGTGGCGTTTCGAATGTGAGCGCAGAAAAGCGGGGTGCGCGCTCGCCGAATAAGGGCTTGTCGCTCGCCGCAAAAGTGAACATCATCGTTGCCGTCAGCATCATCTTGGTTTCCACAAGCCTTCTCTTCATCACCTTCAAATATTACGGCGACAAAGTTGAGGAGATTTTTAGAACCGCGTAGAAAGCGCGAGCAGAATCAACGCCTATCTCACCGAGCCAAAAGGGCTCAGCTTGATCTGGGATTATTCGCAAACCGAAGAGTTTCAAAACGTGCGCGAGCAAGCCGTGGAATC
>CADBQL010000228.1 GCA_902796815.1 uncultured Coriobacteriaceae bacterium
CGACAGAACGCTCACGGTTGCAAACGGATTGCGCCATTTCAAGGAAGTAAACGGCGGCACCGTGATGTCGTTCCGCACGTTTTCGAATGCGAACGTCATAACGTTCGGGGGCGTGCGGGCAAGTGGCAGCCCCGTTGTTACGGAAAGCATGCTTGCCCAGCTGAACCGAAGACTGCTCAAGACGGTTCGCCAAGGGAAAATCGCAATCGTGATCTGCCATTATCCATATAATTCAGCCGTTTTGAACATGCATGCGCAGCTTATGGGCGTGCTGCGGTCTTTTCCGAATGTTATCTATGTCTCAGGTCATCGCCATCGATACGCCGCGAGCCAGCAGTGCCGCATCGCGCAGCCTCGGTATTCGAAGACGCGGTATTCGCGTACGGGTGCCGATCGCTCCCATGTGTATCCCTTCGTGAGCGTTGGCGTTGATGCCTGCTCAACGTATCGTGGCGGAGGGACGATACATGCCGATTCCCTTAGCGTGTTTGATTCCGGCGCAATTCGCCTCAAGAAGTGGAATGTGAGCACGAACCGCATGGATGCTACCTGGTTGTTGAGGCAAACGCGCTCATCGGTGAGCGTGCGCTGCGTTGGACGCTCGTCTTCGGGGGCTAGTAAGGCTTCGACCAGCGCGTTTCGTTTTAAGGTCACGTTTTCGGACGGGGGGACGTATAGCGGCGTAAAGAGCGGCTCGACGTTTTCGCTCAAAGCTGGCGCCCGCAAGCAGTTTACGAACATTCCAGCCGGCGTCCTGGTAAAAGTGGAGACCGTAAAAGTACCGCGTGGTTGGTCGAGGCCGCCTGCGCGTGCGGTTGAGGTTGCGGATTCTATGCGAACGCTGACCATGCAGACCACCGCCGCATCTTCAAAGCAAAAAGCCGATGGCTTGCTCAAAGCCACCCGATGAATCGCTGTTGCCCGGAACAGAAGCGATTCGCTATCAATCTGGCTGCTGGCGGCTGGGCTGGCTGGGGCAATCGTCGGTCCGCTCTTCTAAAGCTTGATTAGGGACGCGTATTACGCGATTTCGGGTTACTATATATAGAGCTGTACTACTATTTGATGGATATTGAGAATTGACCGTCTGGCATCATATGCAACGAGAACGAAACGGAGCTTATAAATGATTGACGGAACGTACAAAATCAAAGTCGACGTCCCCTTCGGTCGCAAAGAAGGCACGGTCGTGCTGCGCACGGAAGGCGATGTTTTGTATGCCGACATAGATGCGCCCCTCATTGGCAAGCAATGCGTGCAAGGTCATGCTGAAGGCGATACGTTTACCGCTCAAGGTTCAGGCAAGATAAAACTCATCGGGCAAGTCGACTATACCCTGAAAGGCGAGGTTTCCGGAGACAATCTGCACATCGATGTCCAATCGAACAAAGGTGAACTCGAATTGAACGGAACTCGCGTTTAGCAGGAGGCATAAAGAGAGGCGACGTGCCCATTATTGCAAAAGGGAGCTTCTGTTCGAAACATAACTGGCGGTGGCGTTTGATGAGGCGGTAGCCCGATCGTGAATGAGCCCGAAAAAGAGACCGCAAGGAGACGCGGTGACCGGAGCGCAATGCTCATGCAGCGCTTTGAGCAGCATCAGGCCTGTGCGTCTATGGCAAAGTCTCATGAAACGTCAGACGGCCCCTGCAAAAACGTGCGTGTACTGTCACTGCCAGCCACGATAGAGAATGTTGCGCAGACGATCGAGTTCGTCAAGCATTCCCTCGAAGAGCTAGGATGTCCCTCGAAAGCGCAGACGAAACTCGCCATTGTAGTTGACGAAATCGTTAGCAACATAGCCAAGTATGCTTATGGCTCTTCGACAGGAGACATGACAGTGCGATTCTTCGCAGGGCAAGATGAGCATCAAGGTGGATACATCGTCGAGATTGATTTTATCGACAAAGGGATTTCATTTAATCCCCTCGAGGCTCCGCGAACCAATACGGCAGAAGCCGTAGCAACTCGCAGGATCGGCGGACAAGGCATTTTGATAACGCAGGCGATAGTCGACGAGATTGAATACGAGCGCCAGGGCGAAAACAACGTGCTGAGCATCCGCAAGCATATCGAGTGTTAGCTGGAAAGTAAGTTGAGCAGGCCTTAATGTAAGGAGCGCAAGTCCGAACGCAAGCAGCACAAGTCCGGACGCAGGGAGTTCAAGCTCGAAAGGAATGGTTATATGGAAATCAGCAAATCGCGCGAAGGAAACCAGCTCACCGTAACGCTGGCTGGCGAGCTTAACACGGCGACTGCTCCCGAGCTCGAAGAGGCAATCGCAAATGATGTACATGCTGATGACACGATTATTTTTGACATGACAGATCTCGAGTATATGACCTCTGCCGGCCTTCGTCTCGTCATCGCGTGCGATACGGCGACGGGAGGCCGCGGTGCCGTCATCTTACGTGGAGTTTGCGACGAGATTCGCGAGGTCCTCGAAATGACCGGCTTCGATACTATTTTAGTAATCGAATAACTCCGTCACACGAAGGTGGTGGCGTCATGAAATCCAGTGGAATCGGGATACGCAGTCTCGAAGGTAGTGGCGTCATAAAATCTGACAGAATCGGGATACGAGGACTATTTCGAATCGCAATCCTTATTGTTGTCGTGCTCGCATTTGCTGTAATTGCGGCTATTAGCTACTCGAACGTGACTGCTGACGAGCGGGCGAAAGCGGAAGCGTCCATTCGAAGCGAGGTCAATTACCTGTGCCTCCAGCTGGAATCCCTCGGCAATCGCGCGGATGCGTTCAATCAGATAACGAGCTCTTTTGGGGCGAAACCGCAAGAGCTGGAATCCAAGGACCCCGAAGGCTACCACCTCCTGTCTGATCCTGTTGGAGATGTTCTGAAGGGCTATACGCTTGCCGAAACGGGGACCGTTGCCATCGTTGCCGATGGCATGGTGGTCGCAAGCGATGACAAACGGGTGCCTGTCGGCAGCAACGTGAAGGAACTTTTGGGAGATGAGGCGGACGGCGCCATTGATGCGAGCCTCCAAAGCACCCAGGCGCAAGTTATCCCCTACAAAGGCGTCTTTGATGAAGCGGGAGGTGAGGGCGCATACGGGGAGGGCGACGACGAGGCTTTCCTGCTCGCTAGCCAGCAGGGCGACTATACCGTGATGGTTATCGAACCGATGAGCATGGTCTTTAGGGATCGGAAATCCATTATGGTTCGCGAAGTAGTTGTTTTGAACGTGACGCTGATCGTGGTCTTCCTCATCGTTGATCGCCTACTCAACCTCGTGGTTGCACGTCGCATCGACAAGACGAACGAGGCGCTGGAACGCATCACTTCGGGTGAGCTCGAAACTCGCGTCGAGGCAAAAGGAACGCGCGAGTTCAGGTCATTAGCGTCGGGTATCAACGTCACCGTCGAGGCGCTGCAAGGCTGGATAGCCGAGGCCGAGACGCGTATGGATTCTGAGCTTGCCGCCGCGCGAGCTATTCAAGAATCTGCCCTGCCGCGCACGTTTCCTGCGTTTCCCGAGATTCCCAAGTTTGACGTGTATGCGATTATGGATGCCGCCAGGGAGGTCGGCGGTGATTTCTACGATTTTTTCCTCATAGATGAAAATGGGTCCGACTCTAGTAAGCTCGCTTTTTTGGTTGCTGATGTTTCGGGTAAGGGTGTTCCCGCCGCGTTGCTTATGATGAAGGCAAAAGCGCAGGTCCGACGCGAGTTGCAAAGCGGCTTGGAGCTGAGCGAGGCTATCCAGAACGCCAATAGGGAGCTTGCCGAAGGAAACAGCTCCAGCATGTTCGTCACGATGTGGGTCGGTGTACTTGATTACGAGACGGGGCATGTGGATTACGTAAACGCTGGTCACAACCCACCGCTGATCTGGCAGAAAGAGTCAGGATGGTGCTGGCTGAGGGAACGCACCGGCATACCGTTGGGCCTTCGCGTCAATCGCCCCTACAAGACCGGTTCGCTCGATTGCGGAGCAGGTGACAAGTTTTTGCTCTACACCGATGGCGTTACCGAGGCGCTGAGCGAAGGTGGCGAGCAGTATTGCGAGGAGCGCCTTGAGGCCGCGGCGAGCGCCTGTCTTGAAGATGCGCCCTTGGAGCTCGTCGAGGCGCTACGGCGTGATGTTGCCTCTTTCGCGCAGGATGCAGAGCAGTTTGACGACATCACCATCTTGGCGCTTGCTCTACGTTAACTTCGACGGTTCGTTTTGCCCTGGAAAAAATGGGTGAGCAAAGCTTGAACGGAAGTCAACAGAAGATTTGAGGCTGGGTACGCAGATCAATCACGTTATCGACAGGAAAGATGATATCGTAGGGCTATGCGCGATGAAGTATTGCAAAGGTGAATTCTAGAAGGGGAAGACATCCCGATGGGCGATAGCGCTACACGGTGGCTCTGGAGCGCCTCGATGCGAGAGCATGGGCGCGTCCTGGGGTTGTCCGTCTGCCAGGCCGTATACAGCGTTTGCGGCGTTGTCTATGCGCTCATGCTTAGGGGGCTGGTCGACGCTGCCGTTGCGGGCGATGCTGTTGGGTTCTGGAGCTGGGCTGGCGCAACGGCACTTCTAGTTGCGGCACAGATTAGCTTGCGCGCTGTCGTTCGCTGGCTTAACGAGCTCGTGCGTTCTCGGCTCGAAAACACGTTTAAGCGACGCTTGTTCGAGGCGCTTTTGCATGGCGATTACGGGCGCGTGGCAGCGGTGCATTCCGCTGAGTGGATGAATCGGCTCACAAACGATGCCAAGGTTGTGGCTGATGGCTGCACGGATATCGTGCCGGGGTTTGCAGGCATGATGTTCAAGCTGGTGGGCGCGCTTGTCGTAATTATATGGCTCGATCCGCGCCTAGCTGTGGTCATCGTGCCTGGCGGCGTGCTGCTCGCACTGTTCAGTTGGCTTTTCCGTCGCGTGCTCAAGCGGTTGCACAAGGCTATCCAGGAGGCAGACGGCAGGTTGCGGATTTTTTTGCAGGAACGCATCGGCGCTCTGCTCACGGTGCGCTCGTATGCCGCAGAGGCGCGTTCGGTCGAGGAGCAGAAAACGCTCATGGACGCGCACCTCGAGGCGCGCATGAGGCGCAACCGTTTCTCGAACTTCTGCAACGTCGGATTTGGCGCCATCATGCAAGGCGCCCAGCTGGGCGCGATCATATGGTGCGGCTACGGAATCCTTACCGGAACGATGAGCTACGGTACTCTGATGGCGATGGCCCAGCTCGTCGGCCAGATACAGGGGCCGCTTGCCAACGTGACGGGGTATCTTCCCAGATGGTATGCAATGCTGGCGAGTGCAGAGCGTCTGTCAGAGGCGGAGTCCCTTGCAGGCGACGACGTGAACGCTCGGCCCCTCGACGAAGTCGTGCAATTCTATGAAGCGGAGCTTGCCGCCGTGGGGCTTGCCGACGTGTCGTTTGCCTATTGGCCCGCGTCCGAGGACGTGAGTGGGCTTTCGAAGGAAGAGGCTCCATTGACGCTCGAGCAGCTGTCCCTGGAAGTGCGCGCAGGCGAGTTCTTGGCATGCGCAGGCCACAGCGGTTGCGGAAAGTCCACGGCGCTTCGGCTCCTCATGACCGCCTATGAACCCGATGCGGGCGAGCGCTACCTGGAGCTGCGCAATGGCGAGCGCAGAGAGCTCGACGCTTCATGGCGCAGGCTTTTTGCATACGTTCCGCAGGGAAACCAGCTGATGGGTGGAACGATTCGCGAAGTGGTTTCGCTCGCTGATCCCGATGGAGGGGCGGATGAAGTGCGGCTCATGCGCGCGCTGCGCACGGCATGTGCGGACGAGTTCGTAGCGGAACTGCCTAACGGGGTGGATACTCTGCTCGGCGAGAGGGGTACGGGTCTTTCGGAAGGACAGATGCAGCGCATCTCGGTAGCTCGCGCGGTGTTTTCGGAAAGCCCCGTGCTGCTGCTCGATGAAGCCACGAGCGCTCTCGATGCG
>CADBQL010000229.1 GCA_902796815.1 uncultured Coriobacteriaceae bacterium
AACGCTACGCCGAATCGCGTACTGCTTTTCGTGCGTCAGCCCTATGCCCCTGGCGTATTCTGCCTATACGTTAGTGCAGTCCGTTTGTGCGGGCGCAACCCATTGCTGCGCCCGCACGTCGGATGGGAGGGGGCAGTGTTATAGCGCCTCGTCTTCAGCTGCGAGGAATTTCGCATTGGAATCTTCCAGAGCCATGTCGGCGTCAGCGTTCCTCTTGTGCATCGGACGAAGTACGAAGTTGTAAAGAAGCGCTGCGAGCACGCCGCCGACGAGCGGGCCGATGATGTAGACTACGCAGGTTTCGAATGCGTTGCTGCCAAAAGCGGTAGTGCCCCAACCGACCATGCATGCCCAAATACGAGGCATCATGTCGCGCGCTGGGTTCAAGCCAGCGTCGGTCAGCGGGCCGATGACGTTGATCAAAATCGTGATGGTCAGGCCGATGAACAGTGGCGCGAGATTGCGCGACGTGCGCCCGACGTTCTCCTTGGCAGTTACCGAGAAGATGACGAGCACGAGTACGAAAACGCCAATACCCTCGGCAAACGCGCCGGTGAGGTAGGTGCAGGCGCCAGCGGAAGTGTTCGGGTAGATTTCGCACCAGATGCTTGCTGCCGATCCAATGGCATTGCTCGACATCGAAAGGCCGGCGTTCTTGAGGTTTTTCAAGACGGAATCGGCGAAAAGCAGCCACAGGCCACCAGCTGCTAAGAAGGCGCCGCAGCATTGGCCGATGAGGTAGATGGGCAGGTCGCTCCATTTCATGCGGCCGCCGACGCACATGGCCAGCGATACTGCCGGATTGAAGTGTGCGTCAGAAAGGTTACGTGTGACGACGATCGCGATAGCGATGGCCAGGCCCCAAACGAGGCCGACTTGACCAGGTCCGGTCAGTGCGCCGAATAGGGTTGCGGTGGCGACTGCGCCGATGCCGCAGAAGCACATGATGAAAGTACCGATGAGTTCACCGGCGAATTTGGATGCAGTGTTCACAAATCCTCTTTCCCTAAAAAAGCTGCAAAACTCAAGCCGAATACGATCGCATTCTGCGAACGAATTCGGTTTGTGGGTCGCGATGTAGGGGAGCCTCGGACCCGTTCTTTCGATTTGCTAGACCAAGTCTAATAAAAACATTAGACAATGTCAAATAGTTGGTAGACATAAGCAAATAATTAAACATAGCCATTAACATTAAAAGTCAAGCAACTACAATTGCATCGTTGGAATACGAGGGGAATGCCGCCTTGCGGCATGCATTCCAACGACACCTGAGACGGTGCGGACGAGAAATCCAATGCACCGCCACGAGGGGATCAGCGCATCGCAAATGATGCGTCATTCTTTTGATTTGCGCACCTCGTCGGGATTTCGCCCGATGGGTTTGGCATGCGGCAAATCGCTCAATCGCTTAAACCCATCTGGCGATATCCGTTCGAGGTTGGTATACCTTTGCATTAGAAAGAGGATTCAAGTGAAAATAACCAGGCGGTCTTTTCTAAAAGCGAGCGCCTTGGGACTTGGAGCAGCTGCGGTCAGCGGGGCATCGCCCTTTACTGCGGTGGCCGACGAATCTCATCGTAAGAACGAGACGGGCAAGTGGACTTCGACATCATGCCAGGGATGCACGTCGTTTTGCCCGTTGAAGGTCTACGTTGAGGACGGGCGCGCCATTCGCGTGAACGGCAATCCGAACTGCACCGCCACGCATGGCAAATGCTGCCCCAAAGCTTCGCTTGCGCTGCAACAGGTTTACGATCCCGATCGGATCAAGACCCCCATGAAGCGCACCAATCCCAAGAAGGGCCGTGGCATCGATCCTGGTTTCGTTCCCATTACCTGGGACGAAGCGCTCGACACCATAGCCGACAAACTGCTCGAGCTCCACGACAACAACGAGTCCGAGAAGTTCATGTTCATCAAGGGTCGCTCCTCTGAGGTCGGAGATGCCCTGTACCATTATTTCCCAGCCCTCATGGGCACGCCGAATTACTACGGCCACTCGACGATTTGTGCAGAGGTCGAAAAGGCGGCGTCGTGGGC
>CADBQL010000230.1 GCA_902796815.1 uncultured Coriobacteriaceae bacterium
GGCGATTCCGCAGACACAAACTTTAATATCCTAAAGCTACGAGGACAAGCCGATGCGCGTTCTCACCTGAGGTTTTGCGGGACGTGCGGATCCTGTAAACAGCAATGGCGCATCGCTCACATTGACGCAAAAGAAAACTCCACGCTTTTGCGTCGAAGCCTATACTGTGCATATGAAGCCTGTAAACGACAGATCCACATGGATAGCGCGCATTATGGTTGCGGCGGTATTTGCCGTCAATGTTCAATGCGCGCTGGAATTCATTTTGTGGCCGCAAAACTACGTGGGCGCCTACCAAATCGAGGGACCGTCAGCTATGGCGATGGTACAAACGGTTGGCATTTGCTTTTTGATGTGGAACGCGACTTACCCGCCCGTTATTGCGCAACCGCGTCGGCAGCGCATGCTTTTCGGCGTTGTCATTTCCCAACAGCTCATCGGACTCATCGGCGAAAGCCTCTTGCTCGCAACGCTTGGCCCTGACCTTTCGATCCTGGCTTCGTCAGTCGTTCGCTTTATTGCTTTTGACGCTGCAGGCCTCGTGCTGCTCGTCAGCGCTTTCGCCCTAACCGCCCGATGAGTCGCGCCCCTGGGGCGTGGCTCATCGGGCGGCGCCGCTCATCATTCAAAATCAGAGGTATCAATGGTAACGCTTATTGTGGAACCGACCTCCACCTCAGTGCCGGCTTCGGGCGATTGCGAATCGACAGTGCCATGGGGCCCTCCCATATCGCCGGCGTCCAAGACAAGACCCAACGATTCTACTTCGATTTCGGCCGACATCACGGATTTGCCCACCAAGTCGGGAACGGCGATCTTTTCGACGGGGATCTCGAGGGTCACTGTCACGATCGTCCCCTCATCGACCGACGTGCCCGCAGTGATGTTTTGGCTCGCTACCGTGCCTGTGACATCGCCCACATAGTCTGCCCCAAGCCCGGCTGCCTTAAGCGTCGACTCGGCATCCGCCCATGAGTAGCTGGAAACATCAGGGACGGTCACTTGCGCAGGCGGAGCCGGACCCAGAGATATTGACAGCACGATGGTTTGGCCTTGATTCACCGTCGTACCCGCGTCAACGGATTGGGATACGACCACGCCTTCCCGATCCGTATCGCTATACGTTCGCACGATATCGAACCCAAGCGAAGCTTGCCTGATTGCGCTTTCGGCATCGACTTCAGTCATGCCGATAACATTTGGTACGCTCACGGTCGTCGGCGCCGCAGCAATCGTGAACTTGATACGCGTGCCCTCCTCAACCATTTCGCCCGCATTGACGGATTGCTTGAAGACAACGCCAGGCCTCGATTCGGTTGTCTCTTCGGTCGTAGGCGTCACAGGCACAAGCCCAACATCCTCCAAAGCCTGCTCTGCCTGCCCCTGGTCCATGCCCTTCAAATTGGGCACTCTTACTTCTTTTACTTCCTTTTGCCCATCCGAAACGACGATGTCGATAGACGATCCCTTTTTGTAAATCGTAAGGGGTTCGGGCTTCTGCGAAATCACGTTACCGGACGGCACCGAGTCAGAATGCCCGACCGTAACCTCGCCCAACTTGAAACCCGACGCAATAATCGAAGACTTGGCATCGTCTTGCGTCAATCCCACGACATTGGGCACGCTCAAATCCCGCTCGGAAAGCTCGTCTTTCATTTGCGCGCTTTTTGACTCCGCTTGGCTCGAGCCGCTGCTTTGCTGATTCGCCTGACATGCGGACAGCCCCATCATCGCGCACATGAGCAAAACGAACGCGACAACAAATGCATGCCTCGAACTGTGTACCCCGCGCTTCATTTTCCGCTCCCTCCTTTTTGCTTAGCGCTTTACAAGGACAGATAGCTATAGTGTAGCGCACCTGCACTGCAAAACTTTAACACTTTGATGGCCCGATTCTCTTTAGCGGCAACATGCCGTATACTTAACACCACCATAAAATAAGAGGATTCCAATTACCAATTTCTTAGCGGAAATGGAGGAGTATATGGGTTCAACAAGTGAAGCAGCAGCTGGTATAACAGCATTGGGCATTATCGGAATCATAATCAGCTTAGCTATTGCCGTGGCAGCCATCGTTGCCTACCTCATGGCGATCAGCATGTTCATTGACGCCATAAAGGCAAAAGGCTATCACCGCAATCGCGGGGCGGGGATTTTGTGGTTCTTGGGAATTTTGCTCACGCCGGTTGTCGTTGGTCTCTATGCCGCAGCATTGCCCGATAGGCAATTGCGCGATGCGCTAGCCAAGAACTCAGACGATACGAAGGCACCGCCGTCGAACGCCGTTTTTGCAAAGCCGCAACCTCCCAAGCAAGCCTACGTGCAGCAAAAGCCCGCCGTCAACCCGACACCCGGCGCGCAACAGCAGCCGATTGTCAATCCTGGGTTCGCAGGGCAACAGCCTATTGTCAACCCCGGGTTCGCAGGGCAACAGCCCATCGTCAATCCTGCGCTCGGCGCACAACAGCAGCCGATCGTCAATCCTGGGTTCGCAGGGCAACAGCCGATCATCAATCCCGGGTTTGCGACAAAGCAACCCGTGCAGGGCAGCTTCTCGGCCCAGAACGCAGCATCCGTTAGCGCCAATCCTGCACAGGGCGTTTCGGCCAATGCAATTCCTTTGCAAAACGTCAACGTTTCGGCAGTTCCACTACCCGAAGACGGACTTGCTGGCAGAGCAGCTGACACCACCATTTCGCGCGGGTGATAACTGCAAGTATTTCTAATGAAAAGCGGACCGAGGGCAACCGTCCCTTTCGGTCCGCTTTTTTGTGCCCTGCACTACGTCAATCACACGACATCTGAAGCGTCTAAGGAGATTACTGCCAACGATGCTTTATATGCGCCGCCGACGCGCTATCGCCCTTGCCTAAACGGAAGACGATTCCAGCAACAACCAACGCGATCAAGATGCCTACGAACGAGCCCGAGAAATCGATGAGAACGTCGGAAACAAGACTCGTACGCCCGACAAAGGTTTGCACAAACTCATCGATGACGGCGACCATCAGCACCGCGAACAAATCAGCCCAGATATACGGTGACAACGCTCGCTTGGACAACAAGGCCGTAGCAATAGTGCATTCGATTCCCAACAGGCAATATTCCGCAAAATGCGCAAGCTTTCGCACGAACGCCCCGTATTCGTAAGGATTATTATGCCCTGTTATCGCGAACAACTTGTTCGACAACGCATAGAGGCGATGCAGGATCGGATCAAGCAACGAAGCGACTGCATTGCTTGCATCCCATGAATCCTCGCTCCCTTGGAGGGAATTCGAAAAAATGAATACAGCGGTCATCGCCATGACTATGCATAAAATTACAAACAGGCGTTTTGTCGAAGCGTTCTTCATTGGGCAACATCGCCAAATACGTTGGATTCACCATCATCGGACAAGCATACAATTATGCTGCAGGAAAAGACTATGGGCAGAATACCCAGTAACAGCGCCCATTGCCGTCGCGCTGCAAAATCTCTTATTAGATTACATAGGGATAGCGCGACAAGCCGCGCTCGAGGCGAACCTTCCATCCATCGGCCGGACAGCTATACGCGCCTAAGACGGAACTTGCTGCCGTATAATGGGATGCACGTTATCGCTCGCATCATGTAAGAGCAAGCGTGTGCGCGACCAAAGTGGACGCTCCCGCCCTTTGGCCACGTTTTTAATCATAGATAGCGCCATCGATAAGCGCAGTGGAACGGAGGTAGCAATGGTCCACGAAATAACCGACGAAACGTTTGAGGCCGAGGTCGCTAGCAGCCCCATCCCCTGCATCATCGAGTTCACAGCCGGATGGTGCACGATGTGCGACGAAATGATACCCGTTTTCGAAGAGCTTTCGGAACAGTACGGCAGTGACGTGAAATTCTGCATCGTCAACACCGACGAGCAGAAAAAGCTGCGCATCAAGTTCGCCGTTGCGGCATATCCATACATCGTGTACGTGCACGACGGCATGAAAACGCCCCTGTTCGACGAGTTTGTGAGCGGCGCCCGCCTCAAGGAACGCATCGATTTCGTCCTCAACGGAGGCAATGCCCCCACGACCCGCCCGCTTTAGCACAGCGGAAACATAAAGGCGCAAGCCCCTGATCACGACTGGAAACGTTTGGGGAGTCTCCCCAAACGTTTCCTTTTCTAGACACCCGCTTCTTGGATGAATTCTTGTGGTAATCGTTCCTGCGGGCATCCAACGAATCGGGTTAATTTCACTCGGACGCTTCCGCTCCCACGGATTCTATATCAGGGTCGTCGCTTATTCCCATAAAGCCGTTGATCGACATGACGGGACGCATGACAGTCCCCGAAAGCGTAATGCCGATTTGACCCGGGTCAATGAGCTCGAATAAGTCCTTCTGCAAACCGATTTCGACGCCCTCTTCGCCGGGAATCCAGCCCCTACCCGCGTAACGCCCGTTTTCACGAATCTGGTCTTGAATGAGCTTCTTCAGCCAGCGATGAGCGCTCATCGAAAAACCTACACCCCATGCGTTATAGAACATGTTTTCGAGTACACCGTTCTCGGGATCCTCCATAAGCTCATCGTGCCCGTTCACGGTCGCAGCATAGGCCACAACCTCATCGGCTAGGCTCAGAGCATCTGCGAGCACCTTGCTCTTAAGGGTGAAACCGCCTTCAAGCTTAATCTCGCCGTCATTTCGCGCGATGATTGCGAATGGCTTGTACATGCCCTGGCACTTGAGCTCCTTGAAACACCGCTCAAGGGTATCCTCGTATGTTTCTGCGTACCGCTGCATAACGCGATCCCGATCCATATGCAGCGACTCGAGCGTGAATTCTTCGGCATTTTTGAGCTGATCCA
>CADBQL010000231.1 GCA_902796815.1 uncultured Coriobacteriaceae bacterium
ATTGTTATGTACGGTATAGTGAGAAGAATGGAAGGCTGAGTGCTGAAGGCTGAAAGAAGTCAGATAGTGGACCGAAGTCTCGTCGGAGGCAAAGGCCAGAAGGCCAGAAAAGAGGACGCATGGCAACATCGCGAGATACCAAAAGAATGTTTGCAGATGAGCTCGAGGAAATGATGGCAGCCACGCCGCTTTCGAAGGTGCGCGTTCGAGATCTTTGCGCACGGTGCGCTGTGGAGCGGCGCGTGTTCTACTATCATTTCAAGGATAAGTACGACCTGGTAGCATGGATGTTCGAGCGCGATTACGCGCAGGCGGCAGATGGTCGCGCGCCCTATTCTGCGGAGCTGTATACCGAGGCGCATCGCAGGCTATGGGAGCGGCGCGGGTTTTATCGGCGCGCCTTCGAGGAGGATTCTCAAAACGCGATATGGCGCTATCTGTTGCAATTCAGCGTGGATGCAAACGAGCAGGCTTTGAAGCGCTATCTTGGGGTTTCTGCTCTTTCGCGCGAGCTCGCTTTTGAAGCGCGCCACTTTGCGTACGGAAACGTCGGCTGCGTCGTGGAGTGGCTCAGCGGCGGAATCAAAGCCACGCCAGCGCAATTGGCCGCGGAAATGTTCGCTTGCATGCCGGCCACTTTGCGTAAGGCCTATGCAATGCAAGCAGGGTAGTGGTAAGTAGACTGAGCTGCCGAGCTTCCCCGTGCGCGTTTTCACGCGGGACTGCGTGTCGATAACGTATCGCGGCTCGTTCTAGAAGAATGCCAACGCCGTTGCGATCAGGAATTGCGCGGGGTAGTACGTGAAGTAATTGAGCACGAAATCGACGGGGCGCTCGTGCCCCATCCCGAAGTACGTGCCGCTCAGCACGAGATCGGAAGCGGTAAACAAAATCCCGCCTGCAAACAGCAGATTTAGTGCTGGTTCGTGCCAGCCATAGTAAAGGGCGAGGCTACCGGAAACCAATGTGGTAGTAAATAGCAGCGCTCCGTAGGCAATGACGACAGGCTTCATGCGCCCGTAATCGAGCTTCATCGGCTTTTCGAGCGCGGCGTTGCAGGCGCTCAGCGCGATGGCCAATACGATGGGCGCAAGCACGTACGCTATCCCGCCAGGTGGGAAAAACCTCACAAGTATTCCCGTGATATACAGCACATGGCCGATGCCGAACGTTGCAAACCCCGCATAGGTAAAGAGCAAATCCTGCTCGGTAAATACGTACTTTAACTCGAGCCATATGTCTCCGAGCAAGCCGAATACCAAGCCCATGACGATGAGCATTCCGGCGGGGCCGCCGTCCATGCTTGCGGACGAAGCATTCAAGCCGTATACGCCTATTGCGATAAATAGCACGGACACAACCGACTTGATTAGCGTCGCTTTCAACGAGTACGCTCGAATCTTTTCGCGCACAAACAGCACGAGTGCAATTGCCGCGCAAACTATGAGAATCCAGTAAACCATCAGCCGCTTTCGTAGGAGGCTTCCCTTGCTGTGCATCCTTGCTGTGCATTCTACAGCATGAGTGTGCACAGGTGCCCGGCAGGAATATTGCAGCGGTAATAGAGCGCGATGCGGTCATGGCGTCCATTATGCCAGCGTCTAAGAGGGGTATGCGCAAAAATCGGCCCGCGATTTGACGAAATGTAAGAATGTTAATCCAAATTCACGTGATAAGCCGAATCCCCTGTGGCGTGCGATTGCAAAAGACCTGGTCGCACATTGCCGTGCCTTTGCTGAACCAGGGAAAGAGGGTCAAAATTGTCCATAGAGCGTTAACATTCTTACATTTTGTCAAATCGCGGGCCGATTCTTGCGCAAACGCAGTTGTTGATTCCGAAAACGCCCTGCAACCCGTCGTTTTTCTGGCGCTCAGTGAGGCGTGACGAGTGATGTCAGGGTTAGGCCGGTTCTTGCTCGTCCGCTTTTCGGTCACTTATTTGACGGCATCAAACTGGTGGGTTATGTGGACTCCAGTACAGACGCAGTTTTGCTCGGCAGCGAACTCTCTGCTTGACCAGACGCATATCAATTCTGGTTCAATGAGGAGCGCATGCCGAACGGGCTCAAAAACCCAAGATGTGAAGCTTTCCTTTTTAGCAGCGCAAAGGGTGAGCAAATTGCTAACATCGCATCGTTGCCTCCGCGCTCATTCACACATCGCAAAACAAACGTAGAAGCCTCGGTGGAAATCGCACGCTTCTCGTCTGAAGATACGAGGCGGACGGGCAGGAGGTCGGTAGAAGCCACAGCGGAAGTCACATGCTTCTCGCTTTGAGCACTCGGATAAGTCGTATAGCATGAAAGGAAGTCGTGATGATAGTAGGTTGCGTCAAAGAAATCAAGAATAATGAGTTTCGCGTGGGTCTCACGCCTGACAACGTGAAGAGCTACGTCAATGCAGGTCATGAGGTGCTCATCGGCCGCGGAGCCGGCGAGGGGTCGGGATTTTCGGACGAGGAGTACGCCGCGGCCGGTGCCAAACTGCTCGACACTGCCGATGTCTGGGCGAACTGCGAGATGATGGTCAAGGTCAAAGAGCCGCTGCCCGAAGAATACCCGCTGTTCCATGACGGGCTCGTGCTCTTCACCTATCTCCACCTGGCTGCCGACCGCCCGCAAATGGACGCTTTGCTCGCAGGGAACGTCAAGGGCGTGGCTTATGAGACTATTGTAGAGTCCGATGGCAGCCTGCCTCTGCTCGCGCCAATGAGCCAGATAGCTGGCAGGCTTTCTCTGCAGGAGGGTGCCAAGTACCTCGAGAAAACGTGCGGCGGCGAAGGCGTTCTGCTCGCAGGCGTGCCGGGCACGCCGCGCGCCAACGTCGTCGTCATCGGCGGAGGCACCGTCGGCGCTAATGCAGCAAAGATCGCGACGGGTATGGGCGCAAACGTCACCGTTATCGACATTTCGCTGAAGCGCCTCGAGCAGCTTGACGATATGTTCGGAGGGCGTGTGCAGACGCTCTATTCGACCGATGCCAACATCGAGCGCGCCGTGGTGGATGCGGACTTGGTCATCGGCTCCGTGCTCATCCCCGGCGGCTCTACGCCCAAGCTCTTCAAGAAGGAGTACCTCAAAAAGATGCGCCCCGGTGCTGTGTTCGTAGACGTGGCCATCGATCAGGGTGGATGCGGTGAGACGAGTCGCGTCACCACGCACGACGATCCGATTTACGTGGTGGATGGCGTTATCCACTACTGTGTGGGCAATATGCCCGGCGCTGTTTCACGCACGTCTACGATCGCGCTGACCAACGCGACGTTGCGTTACGGTCTCGAAATCGCCAACAAGGGTCTCGAGCAGGCTGTCAAGGACAACTCCGCAATCGCGCTGGGCGTGAACACCTACGATGGAAAAGTTACCTGCAAAAACCTTGCCGACAGCTTTGACGACGTGGAGTACACGGACATATTGACATTGATCTAGCGGATATCTGAAAGGAAAAAACGATGGAAGCAACAGAGCTGGTACTTCAAACGATGCGCGAGGCGGGAGAGCCGTTGAACGCTGGGAAGATCGCCGATCTTTCCGGGCTCGACCGCAAGGTGGTCGACAAGGCGATGAAGGACTTGAAGGCAACGGGCGCAATCGTGTCTCCCGTTCGCTGCAAGTGGGAGCCTGCCGAGAAGTAGCCGTTAGCAAACGAGGTGCGCGCCTTCGCATCCAACCTGATAAACCTGGCAAGATCCCTTGCCCAACAATTCGTCGACGTCCGAGTTGAACGTTTCGAGCAGGGGGAGCGGCACGAACGCCTGGATAGTGCCGCCGAAACCGCCGCCGTGGATGCGACAGGCGCCCTCGCCGGCCAAAAGCGCATCAACTACACCGAGCGCAATCATAGCCGGTTGGCTTTCCCGATTGAAGACCGACACGTTTTGCAAGTATTGCGCCGACGATGCGCCCGACATGCGCGTGTAGTGCAAAAAGGCATCGAAGTCGCCGCGGCGTAGGGCATCAGCCCGTGCGTCGACCAGGCGACTTTCGTGAAAATAATGAAGCGCTCGCAGTGCCGGCACGTCGCCAAGAGTAGCTCGCACCTCTGCGAAGCGCGATCGGAATGCGTTTTCGCCTACCTGAGAGAGGGTCTTTTCGCCGAGAAAAGCGGCAACAGCGGCCATATCGCGAGGCACCTGGGAATACTCGTGCGTGTAGCGGCTGTGGTCGCAATGAGTGTCCACGAGGCAAAGCGCGTAGCCGCATTGCGAGAAGTCGAAATCGAGGCGCTCAATGCTAGGGCTTTCCTGAGAAAAATCCATTGCGCATACGCCGCCGAGGGCTACGGCGAGCTGATCCATGAGTCCGCACGACTTTCCGAACCAGTCGCGCTCTGCCACTTGGCCGACCTTCGCCAAGCGAACAGCCAGGTCATCGGGCATCACGTCGGCATCGCCTAACCCGTCAAGGCCAAGCAGAGCCCACGCGAGCGCGAGTTCGAAGGCAGCGGATGACGACAAGCCGCCGCCTGAAGGCACGGTGCTGCGTACTCGCAGATCGAATCCGCCCACCCGAACGCCCAATGCGCGCATGCCCGCCACGATGCCGCGAACGAGCGCAGCGGTCGTATTGACTTCTTCCGCGCGTGGCAAATCTGAGGTCAAGTCGATGGAAAACGCCGGGAACCCCTCGCTTTCCACATGCGCTTCGCTTGTGCCGTTGGGCTGCGCTTCCATGTACACGTCACATGATATGGCGGCTGCGATCACGCATCCACCCTGATGATCGGTGTGGTTGCCCGCCAACTCGGTGCGGCCGGGCGCGCACGAGCGCACGATAGTGGGGGTGCTCATGTTTTTCTCCTTCGCAAAGGCTTCTTGGATGATAACAAAAGCTACTTGGTCGATAGCAAATCTTCTTGACCATTTTTTTCGACCGATTTGCTCCCTCTGTTCGCGGGTTTTCATGAAATCTCGCCAGTGCTTTGATTTCAAAAAACTATTCGATCGAGCTTCATTTCTGGAATCCGGCAAACTCGGACATATCCTCAAAAAATGTCCAGCAAACCTTTTTTTCATAGCTTAACATTTTGGCGAAGTAGGAGGTTTTCATGGCATTCCAGGTGATGCTGCATCAGATGATCGTGTTCTTTCTCGTGCTGGCAGTGGGCTTTGCCGCCGGCAAAGGTCGCATCATCGAAAAGGACTATTTGCCGAAGTTTGCCAAGTTGATCACGAGCGTGTTTCTCCCGGTCATGATTTTCGCCTACACGCGTAGCGGTTCGACGCGTGGTGCGCTCCTCGCTAATTGGCCTATCGTCGTGTTTGCATTTGTATGGTATGCGGGCATTACGGGAATCATGTATTGTCTGGCGAAACTCATGCGGCTTCCTCATGACCGCGACCGTGTGTTCACGTTTTGCTTCATATTCGGCAACACCGGATTTGTGGGCACACCGTTGCTCGCAGCGCTTTACCCGGAGGGCGGGCTTATGTACATGGGGTTGTTCGCCCTCGTGGATGTTGCCTACTTCTGGACGGGCGGCTTGTTCTGGGCGACCGCGCGCGACCGCGAATTCAATGTTTCGATCAGGGGTTTTCTCACTCCAAATGTAATTGCGATTGTATTGGCATTCGCTTTCATCCTGTTGGAGCTGCCCCTTCCAGATGTCATCGACGATACGCTTATGACGATTGCCAATGCGACGGGCGCTTGTTGCATGGTTTACCTTGGAGCACTGGTGTGCTTTTCGAAGTGGACGGATGCGCTCAGGTGCAAAGAGCTCTATGTCGGAATGCTCACGAAGATGATCTTGGTGCCGCTCGTGGGCGGAAAGATCCTTTTCGCGCTTGGTTGGCCGAGCGATGTAGCGACGAGCATGGTTGTCATTATGTCGCTACCCGTTATGACGGTCGTGCCCATGATTGCTGCGCAGCGGGGTCACGAAGGAGATTACGCTGCCGGCATCACGATGGTCACGCTCGTCACAAGCGTGGCGACCATTCCCCTTGTCCAGTTTTTGCTCACGATCTAAATGTGACGCAACCGGAAATCGTCGGAAAAGGGAAATTGTCGGCACCGCCTCCGCGCCTCCGTGCCGAACTTGCGCACATGCGACGATTTTGGCAAGGCGTCGCCAAAACCGCCACACGTGCGCGATGTTTTTACTCTCCCATCAGGCGGGCGAAGTCGGCCAATGCTTCGGGTATGCCGATTTGCTGTGGGCAAACGTCAGCGCAGGCGCCGCAGCCGATGCAGGCGCTCGGATGCTTGTCAAGCGGCATGGCGCCAAGGGCCATCGGCGCGATGAACGCGAAGCTGGGGCGCGAAAGGTGCTCGTTGTACAGTTCCAGCAGACGGGGGATATCGAGCTCCTTGGGGCAGTGCGACACGCAGTAATGGCAGGCGGTGCAAGGCACGCCCTTTGCTGAGGCAAGCTTGCGACCGAGTGCGAGCAGCGTGTCGCGCTCCTCGGCTGTCAGCGTGTCCTCCTTTTCGAATAGGGCGACGTTTTCGCGCAGCTGGTCCATGTCGGACATGCCCGACAGAATGGTGCCCACGCCCTCAACATTTCGAACGAATGAGAAAGCCCATTCGACGACGTTGGCGTTGGGCCGCAGCGCGCGTAGCGGTTGCAGGTCGGCGTCATCGAGCGAAACGAGAATGCCGCCCCGCAACGGCTCCATCACCATGATTGCCAGCCCGCGTCGCCGCAGTTCCTCCACCTTGGCGCGCGCGTTCTGGAAATCCCAGTCCATGTAGTTCAGCTGGATTTGGCAGAACTCGACGATGTCGCCGTATGCCTCCAAGAAGCGCATAAACGTCTCATAGTTGCCATGCGCCGAAAAGCCCAGGTGCTTGATGCGTCCGGCACGTACCTGCTCGGCATAAAACCGCAGCGTGCCGTATTTCACGTCGTCCAGATATTGCTCGATATTGAGTTCGCATACGTTGTGCATCAGGTAAAAGTCGAAGTAGTCGACCCCGCAACGCTCGAGCTGCTCGGCGAAGATCTGCTCGTGTTTGCCGAAATTCGACACATCATAGCCGGGGAACTTGTCGGCTAGGAAAAACGACTCGCGCGGATAGCGGGCGAGTGCGCGGCCGAGGACACGCTCCGAATTACCGCCGTGATAGCCCCAGGCAGTGTCGAAGTAGTTGATGCCGTGCGCATAGGCGTAATCGACCATTTCGATTGCCAGGGGTTCGTCGATGCGGTTATCATCTCCGTCGATGACCGGCAGGCGCATGGCTCCGAAGCCGAGTGCGGACAGCTTTAGGTTTTGGAAATCGTAGTAGTGCATGGCCGATCCTCTCTCTTTTTTGAGCAATTGATATTATAGCGACAATATGTCGCTTATGTTCAAAGATTGGATTTGCCAAGAAAAAGACACGCGGCACTCACCTGTTAAGCGCTGGAATGTTTCTGCGACTCATTGGGCTTTGAGCCTTGACCCAGAATGAGTTTCGCCCCTGGGGCGGGACTCATTCGGTGTTCAGCTGCGCTCTGCGGGCGAAATATATGGCCGAATGAGTCATGCCCCAGGGGCGAAACTCATTGGGAAAGGCCGCCCGCCCGATGAGTTTCGCCCCAGGGGCGGTACTCATTCTGGGGCAAAGCCCATAGCCCGCCGAATGAGTCATGCCCCAGGGGCGAAACTCATCGGGCGTGAAAGGCGGTCCGTGCGATTCTCCCCAAGATGCCCTGGCGTAGTAGCTTATTCGGCGGGAACAAACGTATCGCGGTCGGGGGCAAACGATTGCATGGCGGCGATTGTGCGCTCCATGAGCTCGTCGAGTTCCCAGCCGCAGAGCTCAGCGCCCTGGCGAATGACGTCGCGCGAGCAGCCGGCGGCGAAGCGCTTGTCCTTGAACTTCTTTTTGAGCGATTTGAGCGGCAGGTCCATGACGCTCTTCGACGGGCGCATGAGCACGGCGGCGCCGATGAGGCCGGTCAGCTCATCGACGGCATAAAGAACTTTTTCCATGAAAAGCTCCGGCTCGGGGCACCCTTCGGCTGCGAAATTGTGCGATTGGATGGCGTGCACGAGCTCATCGGTTCCGCCCGCCTCCCGCAACCACGGTTCGGCTTTGAGCGTATGCACCTCAAGCTGCGGAAACTCTTCCCAATCCAGGTCGTGCAACAGGCCGACGACGCCCCAGAATTCCTCGTTTTGAGGATCGAATTCACGTGCGAAAAAGCGCATTGTGCCTTCGAGCGTTTCGGCATGCTCGATGTGAAACTCCTCTTTGTTATGTTGCTGCAACAGCGCAAACGCGTCATCGCGGGAAATGCCCGCCTCGAGTGTTGCCATTTCTTCCTTCTTTCGTCTGTGTCATCGCGATGCTTTCTGCAGGTACCGATTGTACCCGAAATCCTTCTTTGGAAGCTGATGCGGCCGGGCTGTTATAGAGAGCGCAGGGCAGGTTTTGCCCCATATTGCATGGGGCCTGCCCCTTTCCCTCGTCGTATTGTTGCGCAACAGAAAAACGCAATGGTGTCCCATCCTAGCGTCAAGAGAGTTGTTCCGTGCTGGCTCAGAAGACGAGGAAGGGGAGACGCCATGAATATGAGGATTGGAAGAACACCAGATTTGCGAAACCGTCAATCAGCCAGAATGGGCGAGGCAATTGCGAAAACCGTTCAATTCACGCACATAATCGCAGTGCTGTTGAGCTTTATTCTCGCCATGGGCAGCGCGCCGCTAGCCGCTTTCGCTGAAGCGTCCGAACGGGTGCCCTCGGTTGGGGAGCCTGCCGTCGAAGTAAGGGCGGCCGTCAATGGCACTGGCCTCGCTTCAGGCTCATTGTTCGACGAACACGACAAAAGCAAGCTTGCTAATGAGGACATAGTTCACAAGGCAGCTGGTTATATCTTCTCGCCTTCAAGTGCGATTTACGCAAATTACGAAATGCTTATAGGCTACAGTTTGCCCGAATTCAATAAGGGATATGAGCGGCTTTATGGCTACACAATTGGCGAAGATGGTTCTGAGTATGTTGACGCCGCAAGATTTACGGTTTTTCATCTAGGCAAAATCTCCGACATCAGAAAAATTACGGTGGCGAGCAGAACCCACGTCAAAAATGCCCGGGGGTTCTTTTCTTGCCTTTCCTATGTGACCTCGGCAGATGTGTCGAAGCTCGACATGTCCGAATGCGAGGATATGTCGTACATGTTTTCCGGTTGCTCCAAGCTCAAGACGCTCGACATGAGCGGTTGGAATATCGACAGCATTAATGCAACCGGCATGTTCGAAGGCTGCAAGTCGCTTTCCACCGTCAAGGTCGGCAGTGGCTTCTACTGGAACGAGAAGCTCCCCGAGTACAAGGTGAACGGTCATTCCGACTGGTACTCCGCCAAGGAGAAAAGATGGCTCACGTCCCAGGAAATCTATAGCCATCGCGATCGCATTGCCGACACTTATACCAAACACGCCCCGATCGTGCGCGATATATCTCGCAAGGGCAAGTGCTCCGCCAAGGTCTCCGTTCAGGCTTGGACTGGTAAGAAGCTCAAGCCTAATCCCACCGTCAAATGGGGCTCCAAGACCCTCAAAAAGGGCAGGGACTACAAGGTCGTTTCGTACGGTACCAACAAGAACAATGGCAGAAAGGGCAACTGGGTCAAGATAAAGGGTATAGGGTCCTACAAGGGCACTCGTAAAGTTGCGTTTTCCGTCAAAAAGCCGCGCGTCGTGTATCGCACGCGCCAGCAGTCCTTTGGCGATTCTCGCTGGGTGAGGGACGGTGAGGCCAGCGGCAAGATCGGCAAGTCTAAGCGTGTCGAGGCGTTCTGGGTCGGTCTCAAGAACACGCCTTCAGGCGGGAACGTGATTTACCGCGCTCGCGTGCAGGGCAAGGGTTGGATGTCGTGGAAATGCAATGGGAAAAAGTCTGGTGCCTCGGGCAAGTCCAAGCGTATCGAGGCGCTGCAAATCAAGCTTTCCGGCAAGATGGCCAAGAAATACGACGTGTGGTACCGCGCGTACGCGCAAAAGTTCGGCTGGACAGGTTGGGCGAGAAACGGCGCCAAGGTCGGCACTGCGAACTACGGCTACCGCCTGGAGTCCATCCAGGTCAAGCTCATTCCCAAGGGCCATGCGGCGCCAGGCCTGACCAAGAACCCCTTCCGCGACAAGAAGCATCCGCCGATGCAAAGCTTCTACAAATTCAAGCATGACACGTGGAGTTTCGCGAACTATAGTGCATCTTTCGGCCCCGATGTCTATGCGGATGTGTTCGGCAACGCCATTGGAAACGAGTTGTATGGCATATGCGGTGGTGGAGAGGATGGCGTATGTTACGGATTTGCAGCTTCGGTGGGAGCGATTCGCAAGTATCGTTACCCTTCCATCTCGAGTTTTAATGGAGCGAGGGGCATCCATGATGTTGCCAAGTCGAGACGTAGCTCCGTCCTGGGCATGACGGCGCAGAATTTCATTGAGCATTGTTTCGTCACGCAGTTCGACTATCGACTTCAGGAAGAGTTTTATCGCAATTTGAATAACTATTCAGGCCTCGTGAATGCGGTGAAACAGCATCAAAAGGGCGGCACTGCCATAGTTGTCGATTTTTATAAACCTGATGTGTGTGGCCATACTGTGTTTCCGTTGGGGATCAAGTCTGACGATTCGCGCAAGACGGTCATAAGCGTCTACGACAACAACAACCCCTCAACGGTCGAGACGCTTATCTTGTTCAAAAAGTTGGGTAGGTATACGAGCTTTAGGTATTCAGCTGATGAATACGGCTATTATTCCCAGATTTCGTGGGAAACGCCGGCTGATAACGTGAAGTCCCTCATAGCAGGAAACGGCATTTTTCACTACTACATCGAAACTGCGGGCTCTAAGAAAAAAGAAATGAATCTTATCAGCACCGATACCGATCTTACGGTTGTCTGTGGCGGTAAGACCTACGACCTTTCTCCCAATTGCATAAGCAGTTCTGACGATGTGATTCCCATACGGGTGAAGGGCGGATCCAGCAACCAGGCCACGGCCTACTGGGTGGCTTTCGACACCTCCGACATGGTGGTGGAGGCGCTCGAGGAAGACGCGACGGTCTCTGTGGCGACCGAAACCGGTTCCGTCGAGGTCGAGGCGGAGGAAGGCTCCACGCTGCACATGACAGTGAGTGACGATGAGGCAAACTCCGTGAGCATCGACGGCGAGGAAGGCGACTCGTTTCAGGTGACGTATCGCGAGGACAACGGCGGTGCTGAGCTCGAGGAGAGCGAGATCTCTGGCACCGCCACCGCCGACCTGGTCGAGACCGAGCTCACCGACGGCGGCAAGGTCGACGTGGAAGGTGCCCTTGTTGCATAAGCCAAGGTAGCGGGTCGTCGGAGCATTCTCCCGCGAGAGCATCTAAAAGAGGAAACGTTTGGGGAGTCCTCCAACGTTTCCTTTTTTGGAACACTCCCAACGATCCCGGCTCTTCGAAGAGGAGCGAAAACGGTTTCGCAGACGCTGCGCCCTCATGTTTCGATGCGAGCTGAGGACAAGAGGCTCATTGACCTGCGCAAAGATGGTATCGTGAGTGAGAAGGCGTGAATGGCAGCGTTAAAGCGATTCGTTTGAGCGCTTTTGGTCTACATTAGGCGTCGCATGGATGATAATGTAGTGAGAATGACATGTATGCGTTTTTGTGCGGCGACGGAAGAGGCGGGCGCAATGGATTATCGGAAGTTCGGTGAGTGCTATTACATAAGGTTGGACCGGGGGGACGAGGTCGTTTCGTCCATCATCGATGTGTGTCGTAGCGAAAACGTGCGGAGTGCGACGTTTTTGGGCATCGGCGGATGCAGCGATGCGGAAATCCAAGTGTTCGATCCAGAGGTAGGTGTGTTTTCGACAGAGCGTGTGGAGTCGTTGCTCGAGCTCGTTTCGCTGACGGGGAATGTTATCTCATGCGATGACGGCTCGTTTTCGCACCATGCGCATGCGTTGTTCGCCTATCAAGTTGATGGTCAGCAGTGCATCATCGCAGGTCATCTCAAGTCGACGACCGTACTCTATACAGCTGAAATCGAATTGAGGCCCGTCGTTGGCGGTGTCATAAACGCTGAACTCAATGGCGAAACAGGTACCTATTTCTGGGCTTTTGCCGAGTGATGCGAAAAGCGGTAATCTGTCTGATGGTGCGCCACATTTGGCGGCGGCTTTAGCTCGTCTTGAAATGGGTTGCGCTTCAGGGTTGTGGCTCATTCAGACGCTGTGGAAACGGCACGTAAAAGGCAGCGACTTGAAATCGAGTGCGAGAGTTCTCGTTAATGTTTCATTATGCTTTTGGGTTGCGGCTCGTCTTATCGCTTCGTGCCGACGACGAGAAGCGATGCGTTGCCGTACCAGTCCCATTCGTCATTAGAACCGATGAGCGAGACGAGCTTGTCATGGCGTCTCGCGACGAGCTGTGAGAAACGATTCCAATCCGCATCGGGAAGCTGGGCTTTTGCCAAAGGATTGGCAAGGAGGCGTGTGAGTTGCTCCTCCTCGACGAGGCGGAGCAAGTCAATGTAGCGGCGACTTTCTTCGGCGGGCGTTTGGGCGTCGCTCAGGCAGAAAAAATGACCGAGTGGCAGGCAGCTTACGTTCTCGAGTCCCGCTTGGGCAAAAGCAGCAGGCACTTTGCGCGGTGCGATGCCGGCGGTGAGTTCGACCTCGGGAAACGCTCGCGCACGTACCGCGTCTACGCGCGCGACAAGGTCCGCTTCCTCGGATGGGGTGGACTCGCTGAACAATCTTACGTTTCCTGTTCCGAAGAAATTGTCGGTCAGCGATGTCGCGGACGACACGGTTCCTCCTGGTTTGCAGACGCGACGCATCTCAGCGAGGCTTTTTTCCCAACATGGAACAGCGGTCAAAAACGTATGCGAAACGACCGCATCGAAGGTCGCGTCCTCGAAGGGCAAATGCGTGCCATCAGCGGTGACGAACCGGTAATCGTTGCGCGGATTGGGCGTCTCGAAAGGGTATCCCCTCTGTCCCCGTGCGCGCTCGGTAGCGAAATGCACGAAGCCTTCGTCGAGGTCGAGTCCCGTGAATGCTATGCCTTCGACATGCGCGCCGAGTCGGAAGCAGTATTCGCCCGAACCGCAGCCTACATCAAGTACGCTCATGCCAGGCGCAAGGCGCAACTGTTCGATGATTGCCTTGAAGTTTCGATCGCTGAGCGAGGCCATCCGCGTGGCGGCTAGGTATGCGGGAGTTTGGCCGTCTGACGACCAATGGCCCCATGACGCCTCTTCGGCTCCCATTGCGCGGTTCACGAACGCTTCACGCAGGTCGACGAGCCAAAGATCTTCGTCGACGTGCAGGGATGGGTTTTCCTTAAGGATTCGCTCGCGCGAAACCGTGCAGTTATGCAGCCGGCACACTTGCGGACGCGCTTCCCATACCATGCACGTGTTGTCTTCGTTTTGAAAACAACAACGGTTGCCGCCGTAATCGTTGGGTTTAACGTCATGCTTGCTCATAAACTGGGATATACGGCGAAAATCAGCTTCTGTCATGCATAGTACGCCAACGCGGCAGCATGACCCACACTGTTTGCACTCCGGGTAGGTGTTTTCATCATCTAATCGCATAGCCCCAGTATACACGTAATGAGGCGAGCTCTTGGAATGTGCCTCTTCAGCCAGAATGAGTCGTGCCCCTGGGGCATGACTCATTAGGTTGGGCCGTCCGATGAGTCCCGCCTCCGGGGCATGACTCATGCATCGTGCGGGCAGTTGCACAGTGGAAAAAGATTCGAGACTTTCACTTGACTCTAACGTTACGTAATAGTTCATAGTGATGCTAGGCGAAAGGAGGCGGCCATGTTGACGGTGCATGAGGTAAGCGAGCTTGCGGGCGTGAGCGTGCGCACCCTGCAGCATTACGATAACATCGGGCTTTTGCGTCCGGCGATGCGAACGGACGCGGGTTATCGGCTTTACGATGAGGCGGCTCTCGAGCGATTGCAGCAGATTTTGCTGTTCAGGGAGCTCGAGTTTCCGCTCAAGGAGATCAAAGGTATCGTCGAGGCGCCCGATTTCGATAAAACGAGGGCGCTCGAGCAGCAGATACGGCTACTCGAGCTGAGGAAGGAGCACCTACAGGATCTCATAAACCTCGCACGGGGGCTCAAAGACGGAAGGGTGGAAACGATGGATTTTGAGGCATTCGACACGAGCAAAATTGACGCATACGCTCAGCAGGCAAAAGCGCAGTGGGGAACCACGCGCGAATACCAGGAGTTCGAGGAGAAGGATCGCAGCCGTACGCCCGATCAAACGAAGGCGGTGATGGCTGACATGATGAGATTGTTCGTCGAGTTTGCAGAGCTCAAGGAGGGTGCGCCCGATTCGCCTGAGGCGCAGCGGCAGGTGAAAAAGCTCCAGGATTTCATCAGTAAACACTTCTACCAGTGCTCCGACGAGGTGCTCGCCGGCCTCGGTCAGATGTACGGCGCCGGCGGCGAGTTCACGGCCAACATCGACGCGGCAGCGGGTACGGGCACGGCGCAGTTTGCCTCACGAGCCATCGAAGCGTACTGCGCGCATTAGCAAAATGCGACCAGAAGGGAGGCTCCCTTTTGGTCGCATTCTAGATAAGGGCGTCGAGAGTGCGCCATGCGAGCTCGGCGCACTTTACGCGGGCGGGCATGCGACTCACGCCTTCGAGCTCGAAGGCCTCATCGAGCGCATCCTGCTCGTCAGGTGAGAGGCTTTCTCCTTGAATCATGCGAAAGAAAAGGGCAGACAGGTGCTTTGCCTTTTCTACTGTTTCGCCGGTTATGAGCTCGGACATGATATCGGCACTTGCCTGCGAAACAGCGCAGCCGTGTCCCGTAAACGCCACTTCCTCGATTGTGGAACCGTCGGCGGAAAGGCGCACGCGCAGCGTCATCTCATCACCGCAGCTAGGGTTTATGCCTTCGCGTTCGTAGGTAAAGTCGTCGAGTTCGTATTTGTAATCTGGGTGTGCGTTGTGCTCCATCAGCGCCGCCGTGTAAACGTTTTCGCCTGTCACGCTTGCTCCTTTCTGCTTTAGGGATGGGATGGGGCCAGCCCCTTGTCTCATTTTCATGAATGAGTGAGAGGTCAGTCCCCCGTCCCATTTCCATGGAACATCTGCCAGACGTGTTTGAGTCCGGCGATCAGTTGGTCTATATCTCCGCTATCGTTGTAAAAAGCTAGCGATGCACGGCAGCACGAATCGATTCCAAGATGGGCGAGTAGCGGCTGTGCGCAGTGGTGTCCGGCGCGAATCGCCACATTGTCCATGTCCAGAATGCTCGCCACATCGTGCGGATGGATGCCACATACGTTGAAGCTCACGACACCGTGATGGGCTGCCGGATCAGAGGGGCCAATGAGCCGAACGAATCCGAGTTCTAGGAGCTTGCGCATGCACAATGAGACAAGTGCCTGTTCACGGGCTTGCATGCTGTCGTAGCCAATGCTTTCCACATAGCTGAGAGCGGCGTCGAGCGCAAAAATGCCGGCGGCATCCTGTGTGCCTGCCTCAAACTTCTCGGGTACAGGCGCCCACGTTGCGCTCTGCTCGGTGACCGAATCGATCATTTCGCCGCCGGTTAAGAACGGTGGCATAGCGTCGAGCAGGTCGTGGCGTCCCCACAAAACACCGATGCCGAAGGGGCCAAAAACCTTGTGGCCCGAGAACGCGAAGAAATCGCAGCCGAGCGCAGTGACGTCTACGGCAAAATGAGGTACCGACTGCGCGCCGTCGACGACCATCGCAGCGCCGAATTCGTGGGCGATTTTCGCCATGAGCGCGATATCGTTTGCCACGCCGAGCACGTTGGATACATGAACGGCACTCACGATTATAGTACGAGGCCCGATTTTGGCGCGCATTTCCTCTTCGGAAATGACGCCGCTTTCGTTTGGATACATATATATAAGCTGCGCACCAGCTGCCTTGCATGCCTGCTGCCAAGGAATCAGGTTGGAATGATGCTCCATGATCGTGATGCACACCTCGTCACCTGGCCTGAGCACCATCGGTGCGTACGAGCGCGCGATTAGATTCAGAGCTTCTGACGTGTTGCGACAGAACACGATATCACGCGCGTCCTTTGCGCCGTCGAGCCCTATGAAGCGTGCGATATGGGCGCGAGCTGCGGCG
>CADBQL010000232.1 GCA_902796815.1 uncultured Coriobacteriaceae bacterium
AAACCCCATCTGGAGCAAGCGCAAATAGGGGCGCTATGCGGTGGCCCGCCGCGCGCCCGGGTTGCGTGCTAGAGACGGCAGGCGACTGCCGTTCGAGATAAATGGCCGTCCCCGACAGAACCCGGCTTACAGGCCCACTCATCAGACTCTGCGCCACGCGCGATAACAGGAGGCCTCGTAATGTTTTGCCCGTATTGCGGACAGCCCATAAGCCCCACGGCGACGATTTGCCCACATTGCAACGCCCAGATACCCGATATCGTAAGGTCAACGTATGGAGCAGCTCCCGTCGCGGCGGGAGCCCCCACAGCGGCCGCTCCCGTGGACAACTCTCGCAGGAGAATCACCATCATCGCCGTCAGTGTGGTCGTCCTCGTCCTGGCGCTGATCACCTGCGCTGTTGTGGCACTCGGCGGCAGCGACGGACCGATCCTCGAAGGAGGGACGGGCCCCGCCGCCTCTGGCGCGTCCGGGTCCGAGCATCTGCACAAGTCCACGAAGGACGTCTCGGACAGGAAATTCCAAGTTGACCTCGACCTCAACGAGCTCGCGCTCGGCTCACTTGATACAGCGGGGGCGCTCGACGACTTTCAGGAGTTCAAGCTGCGGGGCATGACAGCCTACACCAAAGACAGCCATATGGTCGAGCTTGTGCGCTACGACGACTACGACATAGAAATCGACCACGAGACCGCGGAATCTTACCGCGAAGAGATGAAAACGGTGCCTATATGGTATCTCGAACTGTATTCGGATAATGAGGAGTACGTGGGCTTTGACGCGATTCGCAATGGAACGGATATTAAATCTGTGACTTTCGAAGGCAACTACCAGGGCGACGTCCTGACGTGTGACGACGTCGCTGAGATCGTATCCGAGCATTACGGCTACGATGGCATGGTGTTGTACAAGCAAGCAAAGGGAGAAGACTGGTACGGCATTAGTGGCTACATGGTTAACGAGAAGACCGCCGCCACCCTTTGGGGTTACAGCTCCTACTATGAGTCTGACAACGCCTACAGCAATTCTATTACCATCAACACGATGCCCATCGACACGAACGACATGCGCAACATGAAAGCATATGCGTTCCTCTTCTCCAACCAAGATCTTCTCAAAGGCTGCGACGACACTCTCTTCGTTGACGTCAGTTCGCCCTCCCTGCGAAAGCTGATAGACGAGAACTACGATCAGAAGGCCTTCGAAGAGAAACTGCGAGCTTCGAGCAAATCCATCGGATCGACCTTCGAAACCCCGTTCGACCTCTCAGGGCTCGTCGTCAGCTCGCCAGAAGCATGCGCTTCGATGCTGGAGCCTCTGTTCGAATCGAAGCAGGGATACTATACGAACGATATTCAACAGTACTATTACCATTTTTCCGAGAACAAAGACATGGCGGCAGCAATGGGTCTCGACATCGACGGTGATGGAAAAGGCGACAAACTTGAGGGGACGATCAGCACGGCACCATGGTATTTCAGCATAGAGAACAAAGACTATAAAGACATAAGTCGTGATAAGGTTCGGTCAGAAGAGCAAATATATTTTGTGCGGTTTTGGGGTCATGCCTCAACGAGCGCCCGAACCTGCAAGGAGTTCGCCGACCTGATCAAGCCGATTTACAATTACGAGAAGATCCTCCTCCATGCCGACCCGTACACGGGCGAAATCAGCGGCCTTGCCATCCAAGGCGATTCAATAATTCAGATTACCGGATACCCTGAAGATGACATTATGCCTAGTGGCACATGCAGCGTTTCAATCAATGTCTACAACGTGAACGACAACGGGTCAGGAAAGTACTATAAAGAGGACTTTGACGAGCAGTACCGCGATGAGGGGCTCAAGGACTCCTACGCCGAGGTCTACTTCGAATGAGTCATGCCCCTGGGGCGTGACTCATTCAGGTGGCGTCGGCTTGGTCTGGGCAGTGAGTTTCGCCCCTGGGGCGTGACTCATTCGGGCAATTTGAGAAAGCGAGGCAATATGAAGTTAGTCATCGCATCGGATATCCACGGTTCGGCAAAATGGTGTCGCGAAGTGATGCGCGTCATCGAGGAAACGGCGCCCGACAAGGTGCTTTTGCTCGGTGATTTACTGTATCACGGGCCGCGCAACCCGCTCCCGGACGAGTACGCTCCAGCCGATGTGGCCGCCATGCTCAACAGCATCAAAGAGCGAATCATTGCCGTGCGCGGCAATTGCGAAGCAGAGGTCGACCAGATGATGCTCGAGTTTCCGTGTATGGCTGATTATGCGTGGGTCGTCGATGGGCCTTATCAGCTGTTTTGCACGCATGGGCACCTGTTCAGCCCCGAGTCCTTGCCGCCGCTTTCTGATGGCGCGACGTTTGTGTACGGGCATTTCCACGTGAAGAAAAACGAGATTGTTGACGGAGTCAGGCTTTTCAATCCCGGAAGCGCCGCCATTCCCAAGGACGACTCGCATTCCGTCGGCCTCTACGAGGACGGTGCGTTTTCGTTCCGCGTGCTCTAGTAAATGCGACTGACATTTTTCGCACAAAAAATTCTTCACAATTTTTGCGACATGGGGAAACACAATTGTGAAGATTTTTTTGTGCGTTAATCGCTCGTGCGCACACCGCATCGGGAAATCCCGATAAACCCAGCTTTTTGCAATCTCACGTTGGCACCTTTGGCGGTTACCAGCAAATCGTCTGAATCGAATGCGCAGGCGCGGTCGTGTGGGCGAGACGCGGCTTTGAGTTTTCGGAGGCGCCCCATGTCAAACCGAATGGAATTGCGCGGTTCGTGCGATTGAGTACGACAAGCGCGTAGGAGCCGTCAGGATTGGCGAACGCGCATGTTTCCAAATCGGTCGTGAAGCTCGTTGCGAGCACGCGCAGCGCTCCAGGTCTGACGAAACGGCTGAAATGCCCCAAATAGTAAAACGGCAACCGCACATTCATATGTCCAGTGGCCGTGTCGTACATGATGGGTGCATCGCAGAAGTTTCCCACGTGATTCGGGCCGCCTTTGGCGTCAAGCAGGATGTTCCAATCGATGATGCCGTTCGCGCCAGCTGCGAGGTCGCCGACAATTTCATGTGCGTAGTGCTCGGCGTGCGGCAGCTCCCGCGATGGATCGCCCGCCGAGAAAGCATCG
>CADBQL010000233.1 GCA_902796815.1 uncultured Coriobacteriaceae bacterium
CGAGCGCGAAGCTCCCGTTGCAAATCGCGTTCGATGGAAACGCAACCAGAAGAGCCCCCCCATCCAGCCGCATCCCCCCGTTGCTGTTACGTATTCCAATCGTCAAAGTCTTCCTGTGCGATGGGCTGGCCAGGTCCGCTGACCAAAATGTCGCTATCCCAGTTGCCAGACATCAACTTGTCCATGACGTCGTTGCTGCCCGGATCGACCTGAACACCTACTTCGAGGATATCAGCGCATTTCTGCGCATAATCCTGCACTTCGTCGATGTCGTAACAGCCGTTGTCGATGAGCGAAACAGCACGGTATGCACCCCACATCGCTTTCATCAGCCGATCTGCACGACGTTCGCCGTACTTGCGCGCATAAGCCTCGCGCTGGCCAGTTATCAACGTTGCGTCGTGGGCCCAACCACGCGTCAAGTACAAAATGCCCGCTTGCGCAAGCCCGCGGCACGTCCTCTCGCCCTCGAAGAGCATGAGGTTGATGCAATCGTCGAAACGCGGGATGACCAGCTTCGCATGCTGAGCCACGAGGCCCACCACGCCGTTTCCGCACAAGCCGATGGCAAGCAAAATCTCCGTTGCGCCGAGCCGCTCGGCCTCGTTGATCATCTGCTGCAGGCGCGCACGAAGCGTGTCGGGGTTTTCGTGATAGCCACGGTCGACCCACATGATGCGCATGCCGCGTCCATACTTATCCCAGGCGGAGCGCACCTCGTCCTCCAGCATCGCACAGGCGATGAGGATGCGCAGGCCCTCGCCATCCTCGGTCTTACCGAAATACGGCGGCTGCGGCTCGACGTCATCGGGTGAACCGCTCCAGTTGATGCCGCCGGAATTAGGCATAACGGGCGCAGTTTGAGAAGCGCTTGGAACTGCGCGCTCCGAAGCACCCGATTTGCCTACGTTCTCGAGCCCGCGATCCGTCGCATCTGCCATAGTTACGCCAATACCAACTCGCGGATTTTGCCGTTTGCGATCGAAATGCCCGAGTTCTTGATGCACGCTTGACCGACAATCTTCAACTGACCGCGCAGCTGCAGAATCGCCTCGAAGAAATCGACCTTCTGACCCAGATCGTGGATCTTCACATCCGCAAGACCGGTGTCGATGAGCGCATAGGCGAATTTCGGGCAGAGCTGCAACACCATCGTATCGTCGATATGCTTGACGAGCTTTTTCATGAATGGATGGGTGAACTCACGCGTCGACCACTCCATGAGCTTGGGACTCAGAATCTCGAGCGAGCCGGCGGAATCGGAATACGTAATGATTTCGACACCGCACGCGCGAGCCTCGTCAACATAGTGCAGCAGCTGCTCGCCAATCTTGTTCATGACCGCAATCGTCGCTTCGGGCTGCTTGCGCTGCATTTTGATAACCTTGCGCGATTCCATGAGCGATTGCATCTGCGTCCACGGTCCCGCGATTTCGAGGCACACATGCTCGCCCGCGTCTGCTAGCATGCGACACGCTTCGAGCACCTCGCGAATGCGCCCTTGCGAAAAATCGATATCGGGCAATGCCAGGAAATCTTCGGGGCTTTCGCAAATCGGCGCGGCTGAGCGCGGACCGGTATTCGCGTCGCCGAAGTTCACGTTGCCGCCGACAGCTTCCATCTCTACCGTGCGGCAGAACGGAAGCAAGGCGAAACCATCGTGATTGTACTCCTTAATAGCCAGCGCGAGCTTCACCATGGTTTCGCGATGCTTGTACGCATCGGGAAACTCCAGATCGAGGCCTTGCGTGACCTCGGCACTCACGCCAACTGAATTTGAATAATCGCATATGAAATCGCGGATCTTCGGTTGTTCAGCCATTGCTGCTCCATTTCGTTATCGTAACGTTCGATGGGAAAGGGGCTGCTCCCCATCTTTCCCACCGATGAGTCTTGCCCCTGGGGCGCGACTCACTAGCCGAATGAGTCTTGCCCCTGGGGCGTGACTCACTGCCCCTGGAGCGCGACTCGCTCATTTAGGGACAGGGAACATCAAGCAGTCGGAGAAAAGCCGCTCGTAGTTCTCGGTTGCGCCGAGCTCCATGTAGTCCATCTCGTGAGCCAGGCGCTCCATGTCGCGCTTGACCTCCTCTGACATGAGCGCCATGTAAGCACCGGTCTGGGACGTGTTGCCAGCATAGACGATGCGGTCTTCCACTTCGGAGGGCAAGATACCTGTGCCCGTAATGCTGTTAGGCGTCAAATGCGCGCCGAACTGGCCGGCAATGACGACCTTGTTGAGCTCGTCCATCGTAATGCCAGCTTTGTTCAGCAATGCCACGAAGCCCGAAAGGATCGCACCCTTGGCAAGCTGTACCTGGCGCACGTCGCCCTGTGTGACGAGCAGCTGCTCGGGCGCTTCGGTCAGGATGAACGCGCGCTTGCCATCATCGTCCTGCACCATGCGCGCGCGGCGCCAATCATCTTCGCCGAGCTTTTCCAATTTGACGAACGCACCGTTCTTGCGCACGAAACCGCACTTCAGAAGTTCACGCATGACGGCAAGAATACCGCTGCCGCACAGACCCGCCGGCTCTGCGTCTCCGATAATCTTGAACTCGTTTTCTGCCTCGGTAACCGTAATCTCCTCGATGGCCCCTTCAGCTGCGCGCATGCCAGCAGAAATGTTCATACCCTCGAGCGCAGGACCCGCCGCACACGAGCAGGACAAAAGCTTCCCCTGCGCAGCGAGCACGATTTCGCCGTTCGTTCCGATGTCGATGAACAGCACGTTGCCCGGCTCATGCTCGAGGTCGCACACATAGGCACCCGCCACGATATCGGCACCAATATAGGCAGAAACATGAGGCAAAGCATACAGGCGCGCACCTGGTGCAACATCGATGCCGATTGAGGCCGCAGGCAGGTCCTTGGCCCGCGCGAAGGCTGGCGCGAACGGCGCCTTGCCGATGCAACGAGCATCCACGCCGAGCAGCATATGCATCATCGTGCAGTTAGCGCCCACTGTTATCTCGTATATAGACGTGCGAGGCACGCCCGTCTCGCCGCAAATCTCGCCGATCATCCCATTGATGGACTTGACCATGGCCTTCTGCAGGTTCGCAACGCCATTTTCGGGATGTTCTAGCTCGTAGGTGATGCGCGTGAGCACGTCGAGGCCGAAGACCTTCTGCGCATTGATCTGCGACGCATTGGCCATACGTTCACCCGTGGCCATGTCCACAAGCTCGCAGACCACCGTCGTCGTACCGATGTCGATAGCCACACCATAAAGTGCATCAGTCGTGTCGCCGGGTTCAAGGCGAACAACCTGGCCGCCATGCAGTACCGCCGTCCAGTCGCCCGGAGTGAGCCCTGCGTCGGCAAGCACATCAAGCGCGATAGCGTCGACGCCGAGCTGTTCGCAAACCTGGTCCTCGAACGGCGTTTGGTCCTCGAGAGTTGGCCGATGCACGACGACTGTGCGCTTGGAGGTTTCGGGCGCGAAATCGAATTCGCGCATGAGGCCGGTTGTCAACACCTCGTGCTTGCGCTCCTTGTGCACGAGCTCGACGACGAGGTCTTCTGTCGGCTCGATCAAGCATGACAAGCGGATGCCTGCCTCCCTATCGCTTTTCGAAAGCAGTCGCTCCTCAGTTGCCGAAACGGCGAATTCCTGTCCATCAACGAGTTTGATTCGACACTTGCCGCACGTGCCTTTCCCATTGCAGGGATTGTTCACGAACACATCGTTGTCCAGCAACGTCTCGAGCAACGATTTTCCGGGAACATACTCGATGGCCTTCCCGCTCGGCTTGACTGTTATCGTCGGCACGACCCAGCCTCCCTTCAACTTGATACCACGCTCTATTCGCGCGCCCATAAAACGCACGATAAGGGGCGAAGAGAATTGCCTTGATGGCGTACTCTCTTCTCCCCTTGTTTATTAAATGAATTGCATTCCTGCGCTGCAACTAATACACGTCAAACTATTCCCACTTTGCAGGATCAAGCGGATATTTGGCCAGTTCACGCACACCATCCATGAACGCATCAACATTCTCGATAGGAGCTGGCAGCGGAATGTCGCACCCAGTGGCAATGATGTAACCGCACGGAGAATCGTATGCCTGTTTAAGGTTTTCCTTGATGTTGCGGTAAATGTCCTCGCGATTACCCAGCATCATCGTGGCATTGGGGCTGACATTGCCGATGAGCGGAAGCTTATCGCCGCAAACGCCCTTGACGTAAGACAAATCGACAGCGTCATCGACGCTCAACATGTCGCAACCGCTTTCGCTCATAGCCTGGGTGAGCTTGGTCGTGTCGCCGCAGATGTGGTAACCGCAGCCGCCGCCGATGTCGTGGCAGAACTTGAAGACTTCCTGCGTATAGGGCAGCGAGAACTCGCGGAATTCGGACTCGTTGATAATCGTGCCCGAAGCTACCGGATCGCACAGGAACGGCGTCGCGCCGACCTTGATGAACTCCTCGCACACAAGCTTGACAGCTTCATTGCAAATCTTGAGGAGCTTGTGTACCTGTTCGGGCTTTTTCCTCTTGGCACGCAGCAGCTTGTCGACGGGCAGCAGGCCAGACGCAGCGCTGAAAGCACCGGGTAAGGTGATGCTTACGCCCACCTCTTTGCCGTACTTGTCAAGGCACCTTTCGGTCGCCTCGATGTTCATCTTCATCCACGGATCGTTTTCCTTGCGAACCGCGTCGATGTCCCAATCTATCTTGTCTACGTCATCGACGTCTTTCAGCAAATGCTCGTCGATGGCGGGAAGAGCGTTTTCTGGATCGGTCCAGGTGCTGCCAAGGGCATGGGGTACACCATGGAGGCTGTACTCGATGACCATCGTGTCATGGCCCCATTTTTCGTAAGCAGCAATCTGGCATTCTGCACGATTTTCTGCACTTGCGCGGTACCATCTCTGCGTCTGATTAAGCACGCGCGGAGCATACGAGATGACGAACGGCATCATCGGCAGGCGGTCGAAAGGCTCTCCCGCGAACATTGCGCCCATTCTCTCATTCGGTGTCATTTGATCTAGTGGATGCATTCCTTCTCCCTTCGTTCCACTATGCATAACTAACACAACAAGGTTGACGCTCCGCGGGGCATGCCCCTTTGCCACACGCCCCGCAAAATGCTTGTGCTATTCGAGCCCGACGAGCTCTTTGGCGACCGCCACAGCCTCGACAGCGTTGGCCGAATAACCCTCGGCACCGATCTCGTCAGCGAATTTGCGTGAAATCGGGCTGCCGCCGACCATAACCTTCACGCGGTCGCGGATGCCTGCTTCTTGCAGCTTCTCGATGACGGTGCCCATGCCACTCATCGTCGTCGTCATCAGCGTCGACATCGCGACGATATCCGCATCGACCTCCTTGGCCTTCTCGACGAATGCATCGAGCGGCACGTCGCGTCCCAGGTCGTACATCTCGAAGCCAGCAGTCTCGAGCATGATCTTTACCAGGTTTTTCCCAATGTCATGCGTGTCGCCCTCGACAACGCCGATGACAACCTTCTTGGCCTCGCCCATGGATTCGTCGGCGTCCAGATGTGGGCGCAGGATCTCGAGACCTGCGTAGAGCGCGTCGGAGCACAGCAGCACGTCGGTGACGAAGTACTCTTCCTCGTCGTAAAGCTCGCTGGCCTTGTTCATGCCCGCCACGAGGCCGTCCATGATGCCGTCATACGCGTTGTAACCTGCATCCAGGTACTCGTTGCACACGTCGACGACGTCCTCGTCTTCCATCTCGACGACGCACTCGTACAGTTTTTCAATAAGCTCTTCTTTGCTCGCTGCCATTGCCAGCTTCTCCTTCCGATTGTGCGCACGCCCACTCTTTGACGTGCCCCCTTCCTGCGCAAGCTTCTGATTTCAGTCTCTTTGCCATCCGATCTGCAAAGTCATACCCTTCCACGTCATATGACTTGCGGAAGCGACATAGAACCACTTGCCCGATTGGCGCTCCATGCCGCCAATGCGTGCTTGTTCGCGGGAATCAAATACAACTTTTTGTAATGCGCAGATGAGATTTGCTTTGGAACGTTACGCGCCGAAGTTTGCAGAATGAGCGCGCGTTTGTTTCGAAACATATAGCAGAATATCAGAAGCGAAATGCCCTTCAACAACTTGAGAGCGTGTTCAGAAAAGTTGCATGGGCGTCTCGCGCTGCCTTTCGGCGTACTTGATTCTAACGAGCCTGTTTAGCAGCGATGTATTATCAAATTCTATAAGCATCACCGTTTTATATGCGTAGATTCTTGGTAGATTCACACCGTTTCATCAGGCGCTATGCTGCCAATGAGCTGTAAAGTTTCCCCATGTATTTGCGCAAGCAGAAAAAACCAAACGGCCGCATATATCTTTCCGTCGTGCAAAGCTATCGCACGACGGAAGGAAAGCCACGCTCCAAGACGCTGTGGAGCCTCGGATACGTCGACGAGCTCGCTCGCGAGCACCCTGATCCTATAGCGCACTTTCAGCGGGTGATTGACGAGCTCAACTCCTCGAACAGCGAGCAAAAAGATGGCGAAACGCCGGTTGTTGTCACATTTTCGCCTAACGCGCGAATTCCGCTGAACGAGCCTTCGCCAATTGAGGCGGGTGCCGCTATCGTTCTATCCGTGCTTCATCGCGCTATGGGCCTAACGCAAGCCGTGCGGGGCATCACCTCTTCTCCGGCGAAGACGGGGCGAAATAAATGCGAGGCTCATCCTTTGCGTAAAAGTGATTTGGAGCGCATAACCGAGTTGATGGTGTGGAACCGCATCGCCCATCCGCGCCTTTTCACCGATATCTGGGCAAAGCGCGCAGGCGTGCCCGGCATGGAATCACTTACATGCGATGCTTTCTTTGAAGGCGTTCGTATGCTAGGCAAAAACTCCGAACGCCTTCGAGAGCTCGTCAACGATGCCATGCGCAAGAATAGCCCGTGCGCACAAGACTCCTGGGCGTATTGCTTCGTCTTTAATCACTATATCGAAGGCACGCGTTTTTCCCAGCCAGATTATGAAGCGAGCTGGCAAAATAGAACAAACCCCATCGTTCAGACTGCGGTTTTAACAGACAGGTGCGGTATACCGTTTGACTACGGTGTTTTTGATACCAACTTGGCAACTCCGCTCAGCTCGTTTCCGGCCATCCAAGAACTAAGCGGGCGGCATCCAGGCATGAGACTGATCGTCGTCGCCGACAAGGCAATCGGTTCGAGCAATTATGAGCTCGATCTCCTTGCGAATCTTGGACACGGGTTCGTGCTTCTTCAATCCATGCGAAGAGGAAAGCGCACCTCGCGCGAGTGGGTGCTCGACGCCACTGGTTATGCGCCACTCGATGCATACGGATCGCGTTTCAAACAGCGCATGGACATACGAACAATCGAACGCGAAGACGCGCACCGACAATATGGCAGCATAGCCGTCAAGGAAGTCGCGCTTTGGCTGCGCGATGCGTACGAATCCACTCGCTTCAACCGTTTTCGCGAAATCAGGCGGACAGAAAATGCGTTTTCGAACGGTGCACCCTCGGGCGGATTGGTGCGCCCCATGCGCGCGCTCTATGGTGATGGCGACGCGAAATTCGGCGCAACTGGCGATCATATCTGGCATGTGTACTGGGAAAAGATTGCTGCCGATGAGGCGATGGACGGCTATCTGAACATCATCACATCCGAACTCGACCTCGATGCGCTCGAAGTCATCGGACTGTATCGGAGCTTAGAATCCGTCCGCTCGTTCTACGCGCCGATGCCAGGCGAATGGAGCGCCGCCCCCGACACCTTGTCGCGACAGGATTTCCTGCAGGCGCATTTCCTGGTTTGCTATTTGGGAGCTTGCGTAGTGCAGCTGCTTCATGAATGCGCAGGAAAAGATTTCCCTGAAGAATCGCTCAGAATCGTCCTTGCTAATTTGACCGGAATCGAAGTGAGCCCGGGAAGCTATTTCTTCAGCTTCCGCAGTCGCTTGAGCGACCGGCTCGCCGAAGCGGCTCATATCGATTTGTCGCGCCCGCTCATGAGCGCTTCGGAGCTTTCGCACCTGATGCAAGCCGTACGCCGACCGTGAGTCGCGAATGAGTTTTGCCCCTGGGGCGTGACTCATTCGGGAAACGAGTCACGCCCCTGGGGCGCGACTCATTGCCCCTGGGGCGTGACTCATTCGAGGTCGATGGCGGGTAGATTACGACCGATGACGACGAGCTTAGCAGGGCCATCGTAGGTTGTTGTAGTGGCAGTTGCGCGACCGTTCACGTATTCGTAATGGAACAGACCGCCTTCGAATGCAGGCAGAAAGCCCTTTGCGCGAGCGACGCCTTTTGACTTGAGCTGCACAGCCAGTTGGTCGACTGCAGGAGTATCAAAAGGCTTTGTCAGAAAGATAACCTGTGAGGAAAAGCCCTCGTAACTGTGGTGGTGACCGTGTTCGTGGTTGCAGCCGTGACCGTGTGCCCCGTCCGTGTGATGACCTTTTTCGTCCTCATGGTCGTGGCCGTGATTGTGCCCATCGCCACCGTCGCCACCATGATTGCTTTTGTCATCTGCACGCATATGCTCCGCGTACGCTTGCTCGGAAAGCGTCAATATCTCAAGCGCGTCGAGATTTTCCCAGGGCGTATCAACAACGATTGCATGCGCCGGAGCGATTTCGCGGATGGCCGTAATCGCCTCAGCTAGCACGCTGGCATCAAGTTCTTGCGTGTGGCTCAGCACGATTACGTTCGCTTGGTCGATTTGGCGCAGGTAGACGGGTATTTCGTACTCGATCATCTCGACGGCATCGATCGCGTCGACGATGGCGGTAATCGAGTTCAAGCGCACGTCAACGGGCAGTTTGATAAAGCGCGCAGCAAGCTCGCAGGTGTTTTGCAGCTCTATCGGACTCGCGAGGCCGGTCGGCTCGATGAGGATGCGGTCGGGGTCACATTTTGCCACGATATCTTCGATGCTCGTGATGAAGTCGGCTTTGAGCGTGCAGCAGATGCAGCCAGAAGGCAGGGTGCGCATCTCGAGCCCCGCATCTTCGAGGATCGCGTCATCAACGGGTTCGTCGCCGAACTCGTTTTCGATGATGACCACGCGCTCTGATTTGAGGCCGTCGCGCAGCAATTTGTTCAAAAACGTCGTCTTACCAGCACCCAGATAGCCGCCGATAATGTCGATCTTCACTTGGTGATCCGTCATGTCACATGCCCTCATTTTTCCTTGAGCTAAAGGGATGAGTTTTGCCCCTGGGGCGCGACTCATTGCCGGAGCGCGGCCCGCCACCGATGAGTTTTGCCCCAGGGGCGCGACTCATTCGGCAGATGAGTTTTGCCCCAGGGGCGTGACTCATTCGGCAGCCTCGTTGCTAGTCTTCGACGAATGTGATGGTTGCGTTGCGCGGAAGGGCCATCTGGCAGGCGGCTTCCACGGCTTTGGAAATGCCCGCGATGACAGGACAGGCTGCATGGATGCGCGTACCCAAACGACCTGTTTCGAGCAACGGGTCATTGCCCGACATGCCGAGCAGCTCAAACGCGTTGACGGTTTCGCCCAAATAGTCTACGAGCTTGGCAATCATCTTGCAGTCGGTCTGCATGTCGATTTTTGCCGTCATCCTGTCAACCATTTCGACCTTGATATCCGCTGTAAGACCGCACACCCCCGGTTCAACGATTACATGGGTCATGGAACCTCTCCTCTCACAATAGGTTTACCCGTTACACATAAAACCACTCTACTATGAATGAGTCGCGCCCCTGGGGCAAAACTCGTTACGTACGATGAGTTTTGCCCCAGGGGCGTGACTCATTGCCCAGGGGCGAAACCCATTTACGAAACCCATTTACAAAAATGCACACGGGAGGCACCCCCGTGTGCATTTCCGCGCGAATGCGTACGCGAGCTACGACTTACAGCATCTCGAGGAATGCCTGGATACGGGTCGTGAGCTGACCGGTATCGGTGGTGGAGTAGTCGGTCTCGACCTTCAGGAACGGCAGGCCCTTTTCGTCGGCCACATGCTTGCCAATGCTGTAGGACTCGACGTTGTAGGTGTGGCAAC
>CADBQL010000234.1 GCA_902796815.1 uncultured Coriobacteriaceae bacterium
CCAAGGACCCAGCGCGTCGGGCGCCCCTGCATGCGTGCATGACGTGTGCAGGTATCCTGGATTGTGTCGTTGAGCGCATGTCCCATGTGAAGAACGCCCGTGATATTTGGGGGCGGAATAACTATTGTGTAGGGATGGTCAGCGTAAGCGCCGCGTCCAACGCTTCGCCTAAAATAACCGGCGTCTTTCCATGCATTGAAAAGCGGCGTTTCGTGTGCCGCGAAATCGTAATCGATCTTCTTTTCTTCTGCCATCAAATATGCTCCTCAACGTCAAAATTCACAGTGCGTACAATCATAACCCAAAACAATGAATGAGTTTTGCCCCAGGGGCAAAACTCATTCCGATACTCAACTAATTCGGGCTCGAAGCGCATTGCGCAGCTTAGCAGCCACAAAAGCCTAAACGGCAACGGGGACTGAATCTGCGCCTCGCTGAGCCTTGGCCTTAATTTCGGGCTTCGTATCGCCGATGACATCAGATCCCCGCAGCTCAACAAACGTGCGTTCTCGATGCTCGGGCAAATCGTACATCACGTCCATGAGTACACGCTCGCAGATAGAACGCAGGCCTCGGGCTCCCGTACCGTGCTCAACTGCTTCGTGGGCTATCGCCCGCAAAGCATCGTCGGAGAACGTGAGCGTTGAATTTTCAAATTCAAACATCTTTTTGTACTGCTTGACGAGCGCGTTCTTCGGCTCAACCAGGATGCGCATCAGATCGTCTTCAGTCAGCGCCGAAAGCGAAGTCACAACAGGGATACGTCCGACAAACTCAGGTATCATGCCAAATTTATTCAAGTCTTCTGGAAGCACCTGAGCTAAGAGCGCGGCTTCGTTAGCTTCTTTGCTTTCGGGCAGTTCCGCATTAAAGCCGATAGAAGTCTTCCCGACACGCTCGGCAATGATGTCGGTCAAGCCGACGAATGCCCCGCCTAGGATGAATAGGATATTGGTCGTGTTGATAGGAATGAGTTCTTGCTGGGGATGCTTGCGCCCGCCCTGCGGCGGTACGCTAGCATCTGTGCCCTCAACAATCTTCAACAATGCCTGCTGCACACCCTCGCCGGACACGTCGCGCGTTATCGACAGGTTTTCCGCCTTGCGCGCAATCTTGTCGATTTCATCGATGTATATGATGCCGATTTCGGCGCGATCGATATCGAAATCGGCGGCAGTAATGAGCTTGAGTAGGATGTTTTCGACATCCTCACCAACATAGCCCGCTTCGGTAAGCGTTGTCGCGTCCGCAATAGCGAAGGGAACGCGCAGCGTCCGTGCGAGCGTTTGCGCAAGCAAGGTCTTGCCGGACCCGGTCGGTCCAAGCAACATGATATTGCTCTTTGCGAGCTCGACCTCATCGTCGTCGGCTTCATCCAAGCTGATGCGCTTGTAATGGTTGTACACAGCAACTGACAAGGCTTTTTTGGCTGCTTCCTGACCGACCACGTAATCCGAGAGCTCCGCATAGAGCTCGTGGGGCGTTGGCAAGTCGGAAAGCACTTCGGATTGAGATGGCTCGGCGGCCGATACGCCCGATGCCGAAGCATTGCCATGCGTATCGGGCTGCTCCCAATCGAATCCGCCGTCGAATCCGCCTTGCCTATTCATTCCCAAATCCCTCATGAGGGCTTCAGTGCAAATCGCAATGCATTCATCGCAGAGATACACGCCGTTCGGGCCCTGTATCATAGCCATAGCCTCGTCGGGAGTTTTCCCGCAAAACATGCAGTGTACGTCTTGCGTCGACCCAGACGACGTTTTTCTTGAACTCAATGCGATCCCGATCCCTTTCTGAATGTTTCTATCATGCTAGCGATGTAATAACCTTCGATAATTCGCGGCCCTATTCTGCTGCAACCGCGCGAGAAGTAGTAATGCGATCAATTAGACCATATTCGAGCGCCTGTTCGGCGGTCATGTAATTATCGCGCTCGGTATCAGCCTGGATTCTCTCAAGCGACTGGCCGGTATTCGCTGCCAGGATACCGTTGAGGCGTTGGCGCGTCTTGAGCATGAAGTCAGCAACGATTTGAATCTCGGTCTGCTGGCCTTGTGCTCCGCCGAGCGGCTGATGAATGAGCACCATGGAATTCGGCAAGCAGAGTCGCTTGCCCTTGGCGCCGGCACTGAGCAGAACTGCTGCCATTGAAGCGCATTCGCCGAGACAGATCGTCGAAACGTCACACTTGATGAAATTCATGGTATCGAGAATGGCCAGTCCGGCAGTCACCGATCCGCCAGGCGAATTGATGTAGAGCGAAATGTCCTTGTCAGGATCGGCGCTCTCGAGATGAAGTAGCTGAGCTACCACGGAGTTCGCCACATGATCGTCAATCTGCTCTCCTAGAAAGATAATACGATCGTTGAGCAAACGCGAATAGATGTCGTAACTACGCTCACCACGTGGCGATTGCTCGATGACATAGGGTATGAGTGCGTTGTTTATCTGCGATGTCATGAAATACCTCTTTCCGTCTTTTTGCATACCCGCTTATGGTAAACGTCTTGGATGGTTTTTTCGAGTTAAACCGCGTCACGTTACCATAAGGTCATAAGCAACATGCAAAAAAGCGGGCGTGCCAAATGCACGCCCGCCGACACAACGTATGGCAAAAACGTTATTCGGAAACCTCTTCGATTTCTTCGGCCTTTTCCTCGTCCTCGTCCGCAACCTTGGCATGCTTTCCAGTTTTAGCAGGCTCTTCGGGGGCCTCCTCGGTAACGATGGCGGAATCGACGAGTTCCTTTACGGCCTTCTGGCGGATAACGCCTTGGCGAATGAGATACATCTGGCCGTTCTCGCGCCATTGCTGCATGAGTGCATCGGGATCCTCGGCGCCAGCCTTGACGAATTCCTCGCGGATCTCTTCTTCGGTTGCCTCGATGCCAGCGTGTGCAGCATATGCGTCGAGAGCGAGATCCTGTTTGGTCATATCAGTAGCTTGTTGCTTCACATCATCGCGGAACTGCTGAGATGAAATGTCAGCCTGCTTGAGATATGCATCGAGCGTCAAGCCCTGACGCTGCAGCTGTTGGAAGAAATCCTGAAGCAACGTAGATTCAGACTCCTCGATCAGCTCTTCGGGAACTTCGCCCTGCAGTCGGTCCGTCAGCGTTCCAAGAGCACGTGCTTCTTTCAGGCGCGGGAACATATTGCTCTGCTGCGACTCGATCTCCTCAACGAGTTCTTTGCGAAGCTCGTCTACGCTTTCGACGCCGATGCGCTCCTGCACCCATTCGTCGGTGAGCTCGGGGAGCTTCTTCTTCTTGACCGAGAGAACCTCGATGTCAAAATTAATTGCCGAAGTCTTTCCCATGAGCGGAGAGGTCATAACGGTCGATTCGGACGGAATGTCCATGGTAAATTGCTTGGTATCGCCCTTCTTAAGACCTATGAGCTCATCGTCGAACACCTTGGGGAACAGACCGCTGCCAATTCCGTACTGCATTTCGTCATTCGTGATCGAAGCGATATCCTCACCGTTGTCATCCGTCGCGACAATCTTCATCTCGACGTAATTCTCGTCCTTGACCTTCGTGTTCGCCGGTGCGTCGACGATTTCGTAGTAATGCTCGAGCAGAGCATCGATTTCGTCTTCGACCTGGTCATCGGTTGCGCCTTCGTGCGGCATTTCGATCTCGACGGGGTCATAGCCCGAAAGCTCAAGCATCGGCTTCGTACCGATTTCGAAGCTGAACGTATAGTCCTGCTTGTCCTTGACCAGCTCGAGAGTACCCTCGCCAAAATCAGGCTGACCGACTGGATAAACGCCAGCTTCGTCAATAGCCTGGGGGCAGAACTCGTTAACGAGCTCATCGGTCACCGTTCCAACAGCTGCCTCCTTGCCGAGCATGCTATCGATAACCGGACGAGGCGCCTTGCCCTTCCTGAAACCCGGGAAATTATAACGATTGGCAAAATCCTTGTACTGCTTCTTTACACGAGCGGTCACAATCGATTCCTCAACCGTGACGGTAATCTTGGCGCGATTGCCTTCCAAGACCTCAACTTTAATATCCACTTAACTGTCCTCCGTATACGTCATTGCCATACGCGTGCCGAACACGCAAAAATGCATTATTGCACATAAATTCGAGGGAATAAAGCGTGTTCACATATTGAGGAAAACTATGGACGACACGCGCTCACCTGCTGTGCGTACATATACGATGTTCTTTCGCAGATTATTAGATATTGTGTACAATGCAATCATGCGTTTTGATAGGAGTGTTTATGCAATTCGAACTAGTTACAGATTCAAGCTGCAACCTCTCAGACGAGATTATCGAGCGATTTGGACTCCATATCCTGCCGCTCACATTCATGTCTGGCGACGAGCAGTACTATAGCTATTCAAAGGGCCAGAAAAGCGATCTTAAAGCTTTCTTCAAGATGATGCGCGACGGAAAGATCTTTACGACGTCGCTTCCAAACCAGGAGTATTCGGAGGAGCTTCTTCGTGGGCTACTCGATGAAGGGAAAGATCTTCTCTACATTGGCTTTTCAAGTGGGCTTTCGGGTACATACGAAGCTACCGCCGCCATGCTAGACGAGATGCGCAAGTCGTATCCCTCTCAAAAGATTATGCACGTCGACACACTCGCCGCGGCGATGGGTGAAGGTTTGCTCGTCTACAAGGCCGCACTGCTCGCTGAGGCGGGTGCGACAATCGAGGAAACCCATGCGTGGGTAGAAGAGAACAAGCTAAATCTGGCACATTGGTTTACCGTCGATGATCTCATGTTCTTGTTCCGCGGCGGACGTGTTTCCCGCACGAGCGCCTGGGCAGGGTCTTTGCTCAACATCAAGCCTGTGCTCCATGTCGATGATGAGGGAAAGCTCATCCCGATGGAAAAAGTTCGTGGACGCAAGAAGTCCATCCAAGCGCTCGTCAAGCATATGAAGGAGAGCGTACAAGCACCGTCTGAAGATCAAACGGTGTTCATAAGCCATGGTGACTGCGAGGATGACGTAGAGTATCTTTGCGAGCTCATCCGCAATGAACTTGGATGCTCTGACATCCACTACAACATTCTCGATCCTGTAATCGGTGCCCATGCGGGCCCGGGAACACTCGCGTTGTTCTTTTTCGCTGACAAGCGATAGATTTTTTGATTGTTCGGTATTTGGCGTGAAGCCGCGTTTGTCATCGAATAATGGCAATCGCGGCTTCATGTATGAAGCACGCTATTTGTAGTCGGCAGGATTTTTTGAAACAGTACCCGTATCCTGTCCCGCCAGGCGGAACTCTCGCCCAAAGCGCACGGCCGACTCTCCGAAACGCTCCTTTACCTTATCAGTAGCGTTCATGAGGTTTCGACGTAGTGATTCGGCAGGTATATTGCTGTGCTGTTCTCCGCATACTCCCCCACCATCCGCTAAGTTAAGGTCATCATCAAACAAGCTCATCTGCGCTGGCTCTTCTGCTGCTTCGTCGAAACCAGTAACAGCCACGCCGACGAGCCTGAGCGTCATCCCCGGCTTCCATAGTTCATCGAGCATCTCTGCAAGCATCTCATCGAATAGAAACTCGTCATCGCTCGGATATGCTAACGGACGTTGCACGCTGCGAATGCTTCGGTCTGCATAACGTACTTTGAATGCGAGCGTGCGACCTTTGAGCCCCTTTCTACGAAGCCTTCGTCCAACCTTTGCCGCCATCGTTCGTGCGGCAGCGAGTATGTCCTCGCGGGTATGTAAGTCATGAGCAAACGACATTTCGTTCGATACCGACTTGACCGAATCGTCAGATACGATCGCATCATCTTCGACATTTCGGGCGCGGTCGAGTGCTACTCGACCGGCTTTTCCAAGCCATTTCTCAACTGATGCGTCATCGGCGCAAGCCAACTGCCCAAGTGTTTTTATTCCATGATTCTCGAGCACACGCTGTGCGGCAGGTCCGATACCACTAAGGGCGCGAACGGGTAATGGCGCCATGAAATTTTCCTCGCTACCGGGAGCCACAACGGTAAGTCCTCTGGGCTTGTCCATATCGGATGCAAGTTTGGCAACGGCTTTCGTCGTGCCCACGCCGATTGAGCAGGTGATGCCGAGCTCTTCTACCCGCTCCTGTATACGCCTCGCAATCGAGACGGGATGTTCGGGATTGGCCTGCGTTGGCGTAACATCCATAAACGCCTCATCGATGCTTACCTGCTGCAAATACGGCGTTTCGTCAAGCAGAATGCTCATAACCTGGTTTGACATTTCCCGATAGCGATCGTAGTGACCTTCGGTCCATATCGCATTCGGGCATAGACGCTTTGCAGTCATTGACGGCATGGCTGAACGAACACCATAAGCGCGAGCCTCATACGATGCCGTCGAGACAACGCCTCGTCTCTCAGCCGATCCGCCTACTATGACAGGCTTTCCCCTTCATCCAGGATGGTCGAGCTGTTCAACCGATGCGAAAAATGCATCGAGATCTACGAGCAGAATCGCACGACCAGTCCAGGGGGTCGACACGAACAGGTCGAGAATGGCATCGTTGTCCATGCGCTGCGTTCTTGATTTTTCTCGACCAGCTGATTTCATGGCAAAAGTCTACCACGACATGCCAACCAATTTTGTGTTACGATATAAAACCCGCATTTACCTGCGGTAATAAGCAATTTGAACGATGGCGTCAAACACACAATATCTGCTCCAGTAGCCTCTCGTTCCAACAAGATACTGCGTTTTTGCGTGAGAGGAAGCTGGCAATGGGGATGGATATGCAATTAGCATTTTCCGCGAAGCGCTCCGCCCCGAGCGAGTTTCCCGAACAAATGTTGTGTCCTCCCTATGACGTTCGTGGAGAAATTTCCTGGATTGATTTTTCGGGAACCGAGAATCCCATGGGCACGCCACCATCGTTCGTGGAGGCGATGAAAAACGCACTATCCCAAGGCGTGATGTCGTTCATGCCCGATCGTGAAGCACATACCCTACGCAGCGTTCTCGCTCGCATTTTCGGCATGCCCGTCGAATCCTTTTTGGTTGGATCAACTGTCTCGAGCATGATAACTGCCGTTGCTCAAGCCTTTGATCCATGCCTTGTCGGAGTCGCGACGCCCTGTCCTGTAGAATATGTGCTCGCATTGGGAAATACCGGGCACGCTCTTGAGAGCATAGCCTCACCAGCAAGCTTCATCACGCCTGATGCAGATTCGTTCATGAAGAGCGATGTGCGCATCGACGCAGCAATGCTGGCAAATCCGAGCTGTCCGGCCAGCCGACTCTTGTCAAAATCTACGTTGATTTCGTATCTTGAGAGCTGTGATTGGGTCATCGTGGACGAACGCTCCATTGAGCTCACGCTTGGGGGCGAATCGATGGCACCACTCGTCCAGGAGTATCAAAACCTCATCGTAATTCAGTCGTTTTCCGAACAGTACGCTATGCCAGGTGCGCCAGTAAGCTATTGCATCGCACATCCTGATACGATTGCTGCGATAGCGCGGTTTTACGACAATACATGCGTGTCGATGCTTGCCGAAGTGCTAGCAGATCCCGCTGCAATCGAGCACCCGAAACTTGATACAGTTCGTGATTTCCTTTATGGCGAAATACCCTGGATGCAATGCATGCTAAGCCTTGTACCAGGAATCGACATCTTCCCTGCCGAAGCGAATTACGTCATGTGCTCTTACCACAACGGAGACGATTTGAAGCTTGCTATATCGGACGTGAATGATCTGAGTGCACGTCTGCAACTCGAGGGCTTCCTCGTGCGAAAGCTCGCAGGCACACCCGGCCTCATAGACAATGGATATTTTTGTGTTGCCGTTCGATCGCGTGCGGACAATGAGCGTCTTATCGCCGCGCTTCGCCGCATCGTTTCTCCTTCAACCGCCTAATAACAAAATGAGCCTTGCCCAATAGGCTCATTTAATTTATGACAAAAGATGTCGATGACATAAAACCCGACTTCTTGTCATATTCGGTATCAGTTGAATTTGAATAGTTTCTGTGCAAGATGATAGCCACCTAATCCCAGGCGCCGTCCTAGCTCGCTCGGTATGTTAGTGAACAGGTTGAGTACATTTCGCCTTATATGTGGGTACATGCCCGGACGGCTTTGTTTGAGATAGGCCCAGATTTCTGCGCGTTTTGCTTCGGACTCATCCGTGTTAATCATGCGCAGGAACACCGAGCAGATGCACATCATCATCGAAAGGTAATTGTTCATGTACCGGCGGAGCTTCTTTTGCGCAACGTCGTGATCGAGGTCAACCGCATCAATCATAAAACGCGTAACGCGTAACTGCTGGTCGATTCGCGACTTCATAGTGTCCTCGTTCACGGATTGGCCTTCGCGACCGATGAAATAGCGATACATATCGACATCGAAATAGCGAATCGAGTAGACTGTGGGAAGAGGAACATACACGAAGATATTGTCAACATAAAAACAATGTTCGGGCAAGGCGAGTTTCACGTCCCGCAGAAGTTCGGTTCGGTATATGACCGAGTGCATCAGCAGGTATTGACTAGGACGGAATGACCCAACGTCGTTCCACGTAAATTCTCCGTCCGTGGGGAATACGTTCTTGTAATCGATGACGGTACGTGTTCCCTCAAAAACCTTTTCGTACACGTAATTCGCAATGACCAGATCGCAAGCCTCCTTGAGCTCGCTTTGCTGGCGCAGATACGGCATTATTCGGCGCATCGCATCTTCGTCGAGCCAGTCGTCCGAATCGACAACTTTGTAGTAGCGCCCGCGAGCATAGGCAAGACCGGTATTAACAGCAGAACCATGACCACCGTTTTCTTTGTGAATAGCGTATACGGTATCGGGATAGCGCTCATGCCACTCGTCTGCTTTTTTTGCCGTATCATCCTTCGTCGAGCCATCGTTTACAATCAGAATCTCGATATCTCCGAGGCCGTCATCGAAAGCCAGTATCGACTCGATGCATTTATCCATATAGGCAGCAGAGTTATAACACGGTATCGCAAACGTGATGGTTTTCACACGCTCCCCTTTTCGTTGTACGCCGTCTCGCATGCTAGAGGACTATTGTAACGACAATTGAACTAGTGCATGCGCATTCACACAAACATGCTATGACGCAAGAGCATCTTCGCATGGGAAGTGACCCCGCGCACAACTTTTTGTCATGATAGCGTCGAATCGCGTTGAGCATCGTCCTTTTCACCAGAGAGCTCTCCCATGAGCACTGATACCTTCTGTTCAGCTTCCCCCAGGCGCTTTTGCAGAGCCGCGAGAAGCGCTACGCCACGTTCATAGCACGTAAGGCTATCCTCGAGCTCGAGCGTATTGCTTTCGAGCAATGCGACTACGTGATCGAGCTCGGCCATTGCCTCCCTAAACGTCAATTGCTCAACAGGCCTATAATCCTGATTCATCGCTAGCTCCATTCCGCCGTTCACCTGGTTTTCTGATTAATAAAACATCGCTTGAATGCGATGAGAACTGTTGTTCATCTTGCGTCTATCCACTCAAAGAAGCCTGCAAGAGCGTATGTCCGACAACTTCGCACGCAAGCGTCCCATCGGCAACCATGACCTTTATGTTTGATCCGACAGGAGCTTGGTCGACGCTGCTCACGATCCGATTGTTTTTATCGCGAGTAATTGAGTAACCGCGCGCGAGTATATTCACAGGGGAAAGATCAGCCAATCGAGCTGCGGATGTGCGGAGCTCGTAGCTAAACCGATCGGTCAAAGTTGCTCCGACGCGTTCGAGGCGGCTATGCGCCATTGCCGTGCGCTGAGATGCGCGTTCAAGTTGCGTCGGCAACGCACGTCCGAGCCTTTCTGCAGCCACGTCAAGGCTTTGCGCCTCCCCTGCGAAAAGTAACATCGGATCCGAAAACATCGGCCGGTCCTGCAAGCGTTGCACACGAGCGCGGCTTCTCTCCAAAACAATCGATGCATTCGTCGATAGAGACCGCGCTCGCGCCGTCATGATCGCATCGAGATTCTCGCGCGATGGACTCACCGCTTCGGCTGCAGCCGTCGGCGTCGATGCCCTAGAATCAGACACCATGTCGGCGATGGCGGTATCAACCTCATGTCCGATGCCCGTTACTACTGGAACCGGGCAAGCAGCGATAGCGCGTGCGAGTGATTCGTCGTTAAACGGCATCATATCTTCGAAAGAGCCACCACCGCGTACAATGAGCACAACTTGCGCACCCGCCGATACAACGCAACGCAGCCCTTCGATTATTCCAAGCGGAGCATGAGCACCTTCCACGGGAACGCCCGCTAACAGAATTTCGGCAACGGGATACCTACGCCTGAACGTACGCAATACATCGTGCACGGCAGCGCTTCGTGGAGAAGTTACAAGGCCGATACGCTCAGGAAACGGCGGCAAAGGCCGCTTGCGCGCTGGATCGGTGAGGCCCTCGGCCGCAAGCTTTCGGGCGATGTTTGCCACTTTGAGTCGTAAATCGCCTTCGCCAGCGAGCGCGAGCGTAAACACATCGAAGTTCATTCGACCTTTTGCTGCATAGAGCGTAAAACGCCCCGTTAGTTCGACAAGTTGCCCGACAGCAAGTTGAACCCCGCACGATCTATATCGATTATTCCACATCATGCAAGGCAACGCAGCAGCGCTGTCTTTTACGGTAAAGTACGCTGCCTTGTACCCTGGCTTTACCGAGACTTCGGATACCTCGCCTACAAGCCTCACCGTAACTGCTTCTAATGACTGCTTTGCGAGAGCCATCGCTGCAGAAACACTCAGAGGCGGCTTCTCAGATCTTGTTGAGTCCTGCGGGACAACGCCCTCGCCATACTGCTCGAAACCTGCACCCATGGCTAGTCGCGACGCAATCCAAGAAGATAGATGAGCTGAAGAAGCGATGCGAGTGCAGCCGCCACATACGTGAGGGCACATGCGCGCAAGACCGAGAATGACCCGGCAACCTCTTCTTGCGGCAAGCCAATCGATTTCATGTAATCCATCGCACGGTGTGATGCATTGAATTCAACAGGCAACGTGATGATCTGGAACAGCACAACGGCGGCATACATGATGATTGCCGCGTCGATAAGCCCGTTCATGGCCAGAAAGACACCAGCGAACAGGAGCAGCATCCAAACGTTCGAAGCGAGATTGGCAACAGGCCAAAATGCACTGCGAAGCCTCAGCGGCATATAACCCTGCGCAAATTGGCAGGCATGCCCCACTTCATGGCATGCGGTCGCATACGCGGTTACCGTACATTGATCGAACACGCTCGGGCTTAGGGCAATGCTATTCGTACGCGGATCGAAATGATCTGCCCCCTCGGCTCCTCGGGTAATTGTCACGCCATTGACGCCATGCGCACGCAGCATGCGCGCAGCTGCTTCTGCGCCCGTAATGCCGCTTGATGAGCG
>CADBQL010000235.1 GCA_902796815.1 uncultured Coriobacteriaceae bacterium
GACGATGGAGCCCTCGCCGCGCTTTTCCATATCTTCGAGCGCGTACTTGCACATCCAATAGGTCGAGTACTGGTCGATCTTGACCACGTGATCGTACCAATCCTCGTCGCAGCGGTTGATAGGCATGTGTTTGTCGGCGATGCCGGCGGAGTTTACGAGCACGTCAATGCGGCCGAACTCGGCGAGGCATGCATCTACGGCTGAGCGGCACTGCGAGGCCTCGGAAAGGTCAAAGGCGCCTGCCGCTGCAACGCCCCCATCAGCTTTGATCTCGTCGACGACTTCCTGATTGTTTTCAGCACGACGGCTCACCACGAAGACGCTCGCACCCTCCTTGGCGAACAAACGCGCTGTCGCACGACCGATTCCCGAATTGCCACCTGTGACGAGCGCAACCTTGTTGTCGAGCCTTCCCATGAATATCTCCTTTCGCCTGGCACATACGGTTTCCGATGTGGCCAGCATACGGAACAGTGCGCATAAAGCGAAAGGCCCACTGAACACAAAGGGCGATGTGTTCAGTGGGCCTCGGGCGAGTCGGGGTGAAGCTTCATGAGTCAGCGGCTAATACCCCAAACAGGTTGCTATTTGCCGGCCTGCTTTTTGATGTTGTTGGCAACCCAGAACAGCAAGATACCGAATGCAAGCGATATGACATTGGAGATCCCGTCGGAGGCGAAGCTACCGTTGACAATAGCCATGATGATGGTGATGGCATACAGGATGACCTGGATGAGTGCAAGCACCCAAACGGGCATAATCTTCTGATTGTCGTTTGCGGCACGTACGCCCAAGATGCCGACGATGAGCTCGACTACACAGGCGAGGAGCACGAACAGGAAGACGCCGACCACGAGGCCGGACGCCTCACCCTGAGTCACGCCCGTGCCTGATAAGGCGCTCGAAACCTCCTGGGGATCTGCGGCGCCGAAAAACGCTCCGCCCATAATGCCCGCTATGCCGCCGAGGATGCCAATTGCGGCAAATACGATGTTGATGATAGAGATGACCAACAAGAATTTTTGACTACCGCTACGTTCCATGTTTATTCTCCTTTCGTGTAGCCTTTACTGTAGTTTGTTAGCCAGTTTTTTAGCCAACAAAGATATGAGCACATTACCACGCAATTTATCATGTTGCAATGGTTGCGAATGGCAGAAATACTGTGTGACAAGTAGTTTTGTCGTAATCATAAACAGTCCCGAAGAAGCGTTAGGGAACCCACCCAATTTCTTTTCGGAGGCCGGTCGGCTGCGAATTGCCGCTTAGTTACAGCTCGGTTGCTTGGCGCAGCGCTTCGGGGACGATGCCGACCAGCAGCTCGCAGAAGGCGCGCGGCGACATGTCGCCGAAATCTCCGCGCACGTATGCGCTCGTCATATGCTGCTCGCTAGCGGCAAGCGCTTCGATATCGAAGAGCAGCTCGTCAGTGAGTTCCGCTCCACGAAGTTCGAGCGTTTCGCAAAGGTTCGCCTTGCGATGCCGTAGGTACGACATTTCCGCTCCGCTATAGCTGCCGTCCTGAGCAGCTGCGATGAGCAGCGGCTTGAAATGGATGAGCACGCATGTGGTCGCGTAATGCCCTTCGAACCAAGTGAGCGTGCGCCCGATTTCGTCAATCCCTTTCGCGAAAGCCGATCGTGACAGCCACTGTACTGCAGCATTGCGATCGGAAAAGTGGTAGTAGAAACTCGAGCGCCCGATACCCGTCTCGCGCGCAATGTCCACGACGCTCAACCGCGAGAACGGACGCGTTTCGCACAACCGGCACATTGCCTCGAGTATTTCCAGTTTCGCTTCGTGGGTCATAGGGCAATCCGATTCGGGAAATGCGGCCACAGGGGAGCCTCCCTTCTGGTTGCGCTTGGCTACAGGCGACGCAAGCGGAAGCGCGGGTCTCTCACGGGGTTGATGGGATCGTTCAACAGCTCGTACAATTCGCGCGGCACGCATTCGGACATCCATCGGCAAGCTTCCTCGAGGCTGCAGTCTATCTCTCCGTAGTGCCATTGTGGTAACAGGCTCGTCTCCATTTCCACCGTGGCCGACACGAGGAAGCGCATGTGCTCGGTGTATTCCCTGTTGTAGTACATCGTAATCGTGCGCTCGAACACCTCTTTGCGAAAGCGCGAGGAAAACTGGTCGAGCGCGTTATAGTCGTTCGACTTGGCTGCGTTGGCAAAAAAGTCGTAGTACCGTTCCAAGATCATCGCCTCGGACGTGTAATACCCATCGTAAAACGACAGGGTGCGGCCGATTTCGTTTGCGCCCTGCGCCATGATGTACTTGTGCAACCATTGCACGACGCTGAACTTGTCGGTGAAGTAACGATAGAACGTCGCGCGGGAAATCTCCGCCTGCTCGCAGATTTTCGAAACCGAAAGGCGGTCGATGGGCGTTTCGCGCATGAGCGCGTCCATGGCGTCGACCGTGGCCATCTTGATATCGACATTCGAGAAAATCTC
>CADBQL010000236.1 GCA_902796815.1 uncultured Coriobacteriaceae bacterium
CGAACGACGGGGCGAGGTAGGTGTTCGTGGAGTTGACGATCATGAAGTCATAACCGTCGAAGATGTTAGCAAGACCCAACAGGATAAACATGAGCCACGTATGGCCGTTAATACCGAATGAGTCGATTACCTCAGAAACGGTAAACTCCTTACCATTCATCATTCCCTCCTTTGAAGGATAACAAAATGGATTACTACTCGTATGGGTGCATTGCAGCTTTTCTCAATGCCCTCCTTTCCAGCGCTCGTCGTTGAAGCGATTTCGGGCTAACGCCCCTAGATGAACCGGCCGCCCATACTCAGCCCGTTCCGCTAGCCTGATGCCGCTTTACTAGTGATGTTTGACTAGCACCACAGAGTTAAATGGTATAAGCGCAGGGAAAAACGTTGATGAACGAGCATGTTTATATAGTTCATACATAGTTAATATTTAATTGATAAAATTCTGTGTTCAACTACCAGACTCCCTGAGGAAAGCAGGACAACTATGTTCTGTGCACTTGTCGTGGAAGATGATCAGAAGCTCAACTCGCTCTACTGCTCGTTCCTAAACAAGCAGGGATACGAAACCATTAGCGCTTACGACGCCACTCAAGCCATGGCGTTGTTTGAGCAAAACCGAATTGACATTGCACTGTGCGACATCATGATGCCCGAAGTCGACGGCTTCATGCTCATACACGCAATTCGCAAGCTTGATGCTGACGTGCCCATCATCGCGATGACCGCCTTGAGCGACTACGCATCAAAGCAACGTGCCTTTTCGCTCGAAGCTGATGACTACATGGTCAAGCCCATCGACCTCAACGAGCTTACCCTCCGAATATCGGCCCTGCTCAGACGCGCTCATGCTGTTTCCAAGCACCGCATCATCATAGGAGACGCCGTCCTCGACAGCGAGCAGCTCACCGTCGTTGAAAAAGATCGCTCTGTTGTACTGCCACCTAAGGAATTCATGATCTTGTTCAAGCTCTGTTCGTCCATAGGGCGGGTTTTTACGCGACGCGATATCATGAACGACGTATGGGGAATCGATACTGAATCGGGCGAGCGCACGGTAGACGTCCACATCAAACGACTGCGTGAGCGCTTCGAGGAAAGCACGAGCTTTAGCATCGACACCGTCAGGGGCATCGGATACAAGGTGACAGCGCAAAAATGAAAGAGCACGCATGCGGCGATCGCTCGCAGGGGCAATTCTTCGAAATCGCAGGCAACTCTGCAAGTCTTGACAACAATGCGGCAATGTACCGACTACATAACCGCTTTGCTCAGGACTACCCTTCCGACTTGATGAGAGAAGACTACCTCGCCAATGTTGCGCATGAATTCAAAAGGCCTCTTTCCTACATACAGGGATGCGCCTCAGCAATCAAGGCGGGCAACTGTTCTACCGACGAGCTTGCTGAGCATATAGATTCAATACTTCAATCAACCGAAGAATTAGCCCACCTTGTTGAATCGATGCTCGAAATCTCGACCCTTGATGGCTCGGCAGCTCCTCTTGCGCAAACGACGTTTTCACTCGATGAGCTTTTGCGCCATGTAGTGGCAAAGCACCTTGCCGACTTCGAGCAAAAGGGTCTTTCCTATGCGGTCGAGTTGGACCGCATCGAAATCACGGGACACCAGGCCATGCTCGGCAATGCATGGTCGAATATCATTTCCAATGCAATCAAATACACGCCCGCCCCTGGCGTGGTCCGCATCACCGCGAACCGCGCAGGTGATTGGGCGGTCGTATCGATTGCCGACACCGGATGCGGCATGACCCAAGAGCAAGCCACCCACGCATTCGAGCGATTCTATCGAGCCCCTTCCAACGCACGCGAAATTGAAGGGCATGGCCTCGGCCTTGCCATCGTCAAGGCCGCCATCGAAAAGCATGGCGGTTTCATAGAACTCAAAACCGAACCCGATAAGGGCACCACGGTAACAACGTGCATCCCCATTGCAAATGCCTAATTCACCAGACATGCATCGAGGCGAGCCTCTATGGCTTCACGATCCATATCCCGACCGATGAACACGAGCAAGGTCATGCGATCGCCGCAATTCTCATCCCAGCGCGCTGCAATACCGGGCTGCTCGGCAAGCACTTGTGCCTGCTCATCGGCAGGAAGCGCCGCCACAAACGGCCCATTGTCTACAAAGAATCGCTGGCTTCCAGCCTGTTCGAGCAAAAAGCACGTGTCGGGTTGTTCGTCGATCCACGCCATTCCTTTCGTGCGAATAACGGCATCGGGCCAACTGCCTGTGAATTCCGAAAACGCGTCGAGGTCAAAAGGTTGGCGCCGCTCGTACACGAAAGTC
>CADBQL010000237.1 GCA_902796815.1 uncultured Coriobacteriaceae bacterium
CCAACTAGGCCACACCCACCATCTGCAAGCGCAAGCAAATATTTTACGGATTACGACCCTTTCACGCAAGGGTATTTCCTAGAAAACAACCCCTTCGCGAAAACTACGCAAACAACCCCCTGAAATATGTCAAACCCGTCCATCTCCAAGAACGCTGAGTTTTCGCATTCTTCGTGCCTATCGAGTGTAGGAACTCACGCATTTTGAAGCACCCTCTATAATCGACTGAAGCAATCCGAAAGCGGGGACGAGAATGAATGATACTACTATCCAGTCGGCGCATTTCATTGGCGTCGGCGGTGTTGGCATGAGCGGAATAGCCCGTGTAGCGCACGATCAGGGCATGCGCGTCACAGGCTCAGACATGAAAGAGAGCCGCTACACCAAGCAGCTCAAAGAAGCGGGCATCAAAGTCGTTACCGGCCAGCATAGCCCGAGCAACATCCCAGGTACGGGGCGTGATGACGGGCCAGACGTAGTCGTCGTGACCACAGCGGTGCTCGACAACAATCCCGAACTTATCGCTGCACGCGAGCGGGGTCTCACCATTTGGCATCGTGCGCAAATGCTCGCGCGATTAGGTGTCGGCCTCGACACAATCGCAATTGCAGGAACACACGGAAAAACGACGACCTCGTCGATGGCCGCAAGCGTGATGGACGCAATGGGGCTCGACCCCACGTTCCTCATCGGCGGCATCGTGCGCGCTTACGGCTCTAACGCGCACTCTGGAACAGGACGTTACTATGTTGTTGAGGCAGACGAGTCCGACAAGTCGTTTAGGTACCTGTCCCCTGCGGCGGTGCTCGTAACCAATATCGAGGCAGACCACCTCGACCACTATCGCGACTTAAACGAGATTTGCGAGAAGTTCGCAAACTTTATATCATCAACCGCTCCGGGCGGACCCATCGTCATATGCGGCGAGGAAGAGCTACTCGTGCGGGTGGCGCGCTCAACAGGACGCGAATTCATCACGTACGGATTTGGAAGCGATTTCGACATTTGCATCACCGATTATGTCGCCCATGGAGCTGGCAGCGACTTCTGCGTAACGCTGCCGAGCGGGCAAGTCCTCAAATCGTCCGTCCCGCAAAATCCCGGACGCCATAATGTACTCAATGCAGCTGGCGTAATCGGGCTCATGGATGCGCTCGGGCTCGACGCGCGAGCCGCAGCGCAGGCTATGTACTCGTTTGGCGGCGTCAAGAGGCGTTTCGATCTGGTGGGCGAAGCAAACGGCGTCACTGTCGTTGACGATTACGCACACCATCCGACCGAAATAGCCGCGACCATCCAGGCGGCTTCGCAACTCGGATTCAACAAGGTACATGTTTTGTTCCAACCGCATCGCTATTCGCGCGTCCATCTGTTCTGCGAAGTTCTGCATGAGGAATTCGGTTCGGCTTTCGATGCTGCAGATACCGTGACGTTCATGGATGTGTTCTCAGCGGGTGAAGCGCCTGTTCCAGGCATTTCGGGAAAAACGTTCATGCAAGTGGTTCTTGACCACGTCGGACATCCGCCCGCGCACTATGTTGCACGTCGTATCGATGTAGTCCCCTATCTGGCCGACATCGTCAAACCGGGAGATGTGCTGATAACTATGGGCGCGGGAGACGTAACTGCCATCGGACCGCAGCTCATAGACTACCTGAAAGGCAAGGATCGCTAAGTGGCAAACCGCCGCACGACAGATTCACGCTCTTCCAGGTTGCGCCGAAACATCACTTCGAGCACAAACGAAGATCCACGTCTCATGGGCGTTTCGCATGAGAGCGCATCAGCACGCCCTTCGTCTGGAGCGGCTTCATCACGAGTTGCACATGAGACGGTGTCGCGCAGTACGCGTTCTGCAAGCCGATCCGGACACGGGCGTACATCTTCGAGGCATACGGCATCGAGCGATCTTGCGACACGTCCTGCCCATGTAACCGAAGCATCGCCTTCGCCAAGAAGAAGCCATGGCACGTCACGTCAGCTGGAACCAGGCCGGAGAGCCTCTCACAAGGCACTAGATTCATCAAGCAGAGAGCGAACGCTGAGTTCACCTCGCCCGTCTCGTTCGGGACGGACGGCAAGCGGAACGATACGGAACTCGACTTCCGAGCAACTCGAACACTCATCGAAAACAGCCCGCGCGAAGCGGCCGTCTATCAAATCAAAGAAGAAGGGTGCAAAGCAGGCGAATGCCGAAACCCAGAAATCTCTCGATCTCGAAACATCGCTTCCCGATACAGACGCCGTAGCCATTGAGGATACCGACAGCCAAGGCGAACTCGTATCGACGAGCGTCGGCGAGCTACGTCGAGAAGAGCGCGCCGAACGTATGCGCAAGTCGTCTCGGCAGTATTTGATCAGGCTTTTCGCCATCGCCGTAGCCATCGCAGCGCTCGTAGGCGGAGGGATAGCGCTGTACAACTCCCCCGCTTTTACCATCAGCAATGTACGCGTGGTCGGTGTTGAGCATTTGACAAGCGACGAGATGGCGCAGCTCGCAAACGTACCCGCCGACTCGACGCTCCTTCGCGTCGACGCAGACGCCATCGCATCCCGCGTAAAGCAGAGTTCATGGGTTGAGAATGTGCAGGTTAATCGAGTGTTTCCGGACACGCTCGAAATCGATGTCACCGAACGCTCTATTTTTGCTGTCGTCGAAATGCCCAATGAATCAGGCACGTCAACCAAGCGTTGGGCAATTGCCCCCGACAGGACATGGCTCATGCCAATTCCCGACGCATCGTCAGAAGCCGCCCAAACGACAAGTTCGAAAATTTACGAGGATGCTGATAGCGCAATCCAAATTGTTGGCCTTCCCTTTGGAACCAATGCCGAAATCGGCCAAACCTGCTCAGACGTCGTCGTGAACAACGCGCTCGATATCCTACAGGAGATGACAACCGACCTTGCAGGCCACGTGGTGAAAGTTTCCGCCGCCAGCATCGCCGAAACATCGCTGTTCCTCGACAATGGCATGGAAATCGCGTTTGGCACCGCCGAGGATATACGTGACAAGGAACGCGCAATCCTCAAGATCATGGAAACTTACCCAGACGGCGTTGCCTACATCAACGTACGCATGGTCGATAATCCCACCTGGCGCTCCATCTAGAATAGCCGCCATCCTCGCCCGCGCGTCGCCGTGGTCCCCGCACGCCCAACCAGCCGGGCCCCTCCTCGGGCCTTTCGAGCGCCCCCCTTTTGACCGCGCGCATAGGAAGCGGCTATGCCCGCAGGCGCAGAGTGCATGGTGTGGGGGAGTCACTAATTACGCCCCAGATCGCCGCTTCTTTTGCGCGGTCGAAAGGGGGATAAAGCGCGAGACGGCCCGAGGAGGGGCCC
>CADBQL010000238.1 GCA_902796815.1 uncultured Coriobacteriaceae bacterium
TCTCCTCCGTGGAATCATCCGTAGTCTCGTCAGTTGTCTCGTCAGTTGTCTCGTCAGTTGTCTCGTCCGTATTCTCGTCCGTGTTCTCATCCGCTTCGGATTCAGAGTCTTCGCTTTCCTCGTCTTCATAGTTTTCATCGACGTAGCCATCATATTCCGTCGCAGTGTAACCGCTCTCGACGAGGTTGCCATATTCGTCGAGGGTCGAGCTGTACTCGCTGCCGTCGACGTCACGCGTCACCACTTCGATTACAGTGTTGCCGTATTCGTCCTTGTATGTGTTGTAGCTAACGTACTCGCCGAGGCCATAGTTGGTGATGGCATTTTTAACAACTTCGCTGTAGGCCTTATTCTGAGAAGATGCAGACGCAGACGCGCTCGACCCCGACGATGATCCCGCCAATTTCTCTTCAGCCTCGCGATAATCGGCGTTCGCCTTTATGACGGCTTCAACAAGAGTCTTTGTATCGCTCTCGTTCAGGCCGAAGTCAGCCCAAGTTTCGCCCTGCCCCAAAGCGAGAACGGAATAACCATACCCGTTCTGATTCCAAATCATCTTGGTAGCGGTGCCCTCCTTGTTGCCGTAGCAGGTAACGCTAGCGCCGCTGATGTCGATATCCCACTGGTTTGCAAAAGTCGTATCGTTAAGAGCAGCCCAGTTCGCCGTGAACTCGCTCAACTCGGCTGTGTTGTCGCCGGTCTCCTTGCTCTTGCGCACTACGATTGCGGCTGTACCCGCGTAGCTATGCCCCTCCGCAAAGCCCTTCGTGTAGCTGTACGCCCAATCGTCTTCAATCTTGCCGATGGAAAGCTCCTTGGCATCAGTCGGACAGGCAAAACCATCGAGCCCGGCTTCCCTTCCCGCCAGCTTCGGGTCGTTTGTCTTTGTCCAAATGACAGATGATGCAACCTCCGAGGACGCACTTGCGCTTTCTGACGAAGCGCTCGCGTCAGAACCATTCGAACCCGAACTCGCCGGCGCGCTCGCTCCGCATCCAGCGAGAGCGAACGCTATCGCCATCGCCGCCGCAATTGCTACTACCTTCTTCATTTATGTTCCTTCCCCAATGCTTCTAGGCGCTTTTCGCGTCCCTTTTGCCGTCTCTTTTACGCACTTGCAAGAATGCTCGTCCTGACATTACCGCCTCGTCTACCACCGCCCAGTCTCTTAGCCTTGCGTTGCGCAGGCGGCTCGACTCCGCCTATACGCCCTTCCCCAAAATCCCATTCGTCATTTCAACGTGAAAAACGCTTGCCCTCTTTCACACAGGCCATCACCATGCTCAGCACCATGGGCGCCCAGGCGGCAAACGCTTGCGGCTCATTTGCCAATTCGGCTGCCAAAGCGTCCACGTCAACCCAGCGCACGTCGCCCACCTCAATCGGATCGGGAGAAACGACGCCGTCGCAACTTCCCACGAGCACATGGTCGTACTCGAACTCGCATAACCCAGTTTGGAATTCGGCACGATAGGCGAACGCGGCTATCTCGCAGAGATCTACGGCATCGCAACCCAGCTCTTCGCGCACACGCCGATAGGCGGCGTCCAACAACGCCTCGCCCGCACGCGGATGCGAGCAGCACGAGTTAGCCCAAAGCCCTCCCGAATGGTATTTTCCCGTCGCACGTTTGGCGAGCAAAAACTCAGGCCCATCTATCCCGTCGCGCATCAACACGACCGAAAAGGCACGATGGAGCAAGCCTTTTGCATGCGTTTCCCGCTTCGTCGCCGTACCGACTTCGCGATCGAGGCCATCCACCAAAACGAGCAGGTCGTCACGTGCTGAATCTTCTGCTAGCATCTCGTCTATCTCCATGGCTCCTCCCGCTAGAGCGCTTTCGCATGACCCGGCAAACAGCCTACCTCGACATGCTGAATAACCAAATCAGGCCTATGATTATGAATAATGGGCACCAACTTGCCCACTGCCACGTATGCAGCAGCTTCGACAAGCCGTGTAGACGCGAAAAGATAGTCCAACCAGAGATCTGCTTCGGTTTTTGTCATATTTGATCTCCCCTTGCGATATGTCAGAAACAGTATACGAGATATAGTGCCTCTTTCACAACATACGCACGCATAAAGATTGAGCCTTTATCCCCTTACTTCGCTTTATGCAAAAAAGGGCTGTTGGAAACTTCCCAACAGCCCAAAATCACTCTTCAACAACTTGCTCTACAACTCGACCGCCTCAACTGCAGCCTCCAGGCTACCTGTGCCGTCTTCGGCAAGAGCCATGAAGGTCAGAAGCTTCTCCGACCAACCAGCCGAAAATGTCGTATCGGCGCCGTCGAATTGCGTAGTGCCGTAGCCGGCCAGATCGACCGCATGCATCCACACGCGATGACCAACACGGTTGCGATAGGTGGCCATGCGCGACTGAAGCGCATTCTTGCCATACTCAGCCGGCGAGCGCCAGCTATAATCAACGTTAACCTCGTTGTCCGAAAAAACGACCACACGATCGCAATCGACACCATCTCGCTCCATGGCATCGAACACGGCAGCCATGTTCGTGCAGCCGCCCCAGCCGCGCAGCTTGTCCATCGTTTCCAAAACCGACGAACCCGCGACAACCGGCACACGCTTTGCGTCGTCCGCGAACGTATAGAGCCAGCAATCATCCGAAAGCCGAACGACACACGAGCCCAACAACGCGGCGACGTCGGCGTACGATACGGAGCTGTTGCCGGAAAGCCAGCACCCCATCGAACCCGAAACATCCACCGCCACGACCGTGCGACCACCCAGACGCGGATAGTTTCGAACCGACAAGTCCATGGCGTCTCGCAATGCGGCGAGAACCTTTCCGGATGCCATGTGTTCAACCGATCGATACGCCGACCAGAAGCGGAACGGCAGTTGCTTGGAGTTTGCCACTGCCTGCGGATCGGTCAGTCGGCTCAGCGCCAGCTCGAAGTTACGAGGACGCGCTTCCAGCATGTTACGAAGGTTTCGCAACATTGCCATGTACGGCACCTTGTTCTCTTCGAGCAGATACTCCCACACATCGGCCGTGTTGCCAAAAGCCGAAAGCTCGGTCTCCCAGCTTTCGACATGCGCAAGCTCGCCTGCGACGCAAGCGCGGGTTGCCTCGCGCCGACGCGGATGGCACAGCTTCACCGCATCAGCCATCGTGACTGTGCGACCCAACATGCGATACTTCGCGAACGTATAGCCCGAAAACTCGTTCATAGCATCGCGCAAGCCGCGTCGCAGAGAGTTCGGCAACGGCTCGCCCGGAAACAGCGCAAAGTACGCTGCCAGCATTTCGGTGGCGTCATCGCCACGAACGACGCATCGCTTGACCGCACGGCGGACGAACGTCTGGCCCTTAACCTCGTGCGCAAGCACAGCGCACAGAACATGGGATGTGGATCGCATGTTCATCACCGTTCGGGCATACACCGCAAGCTTCGCCACGAACACACCGTCCGTTGCCGCAACTTCACGTGCGAGCGTGATCATGTCCGACGTGGTGTCACCATAGTACTTGGCTTCATTGACGAAGCTCGTGAGAACCTGCGACATCAGCTCATCGCGCGTTGAGAGCGCATACGCCGCATGCCCGCATCGGTTCACCGTCTTCTTTCCGATCGCCTTAACATTGAAAGTAGCCATTCCGACCCCCTTTCGTTTTCGTTGTAAACCGAATCGCCTAGCTTAGCTGTCCACGTTACTGGGCTAGTCAATCCGATTGCCTGAACCGGCAACCCATCAAAACGCTGCCCTGTCTCATCTGCCTATTTTGAAAAGACCGTTTGGCGGGGTCGCCATTGCAGGCAGTCCCATCAAATCCAAAGCGGACAGATGGTAGCGGGAGCGGTAAATAACGATTAACAGTCGAAGTAGCCGCACCCTGCAATGCTGTCCGCTTTGCACAATGAAAGAGTACGCCTTTCGAAACCTCCGTTCCAGGCCTGATACTTGATTATCGCCTTATTATTTTGAGGTGATATGGAATTTTGCATTGGGAGCGTACGCTCGGCAAGTCCAGCAACGCTCGCTTATTCAATTCCGAGATTACGGCAAGGTTACAGAGAACGCTCAGGCAGGATTGCCGCATCCGCAACGACGTACCAGAGATAGCGCTTCTTCTCATGGCCTGTTAGGCAGATACCCGAAAAAGCGATTCCTTCATAAGAGGAAACCGTCTCTTCTGTTCTAGCCTGACCTGCTGCGCGAAGAAACGGACCGGCGTTACCACAACAGAAAGATGCATGCATGACCAACGATCAAACTGCTCCAACAAACCCAAAGACTCCTATCGGCTTGCGCCTTTGCCAAGCGTATTTCGTTTTTGCCATGACGCTCGCCCTGGTGTTTGGGTTTCTGTGCTCTCCGCACATGTTCGACTACGATGTCAGCATGGTGCGCGTGCTAGCCCTTATGGCAGGTGGCACGGTGACGATGTGGCTCATGTCACAGCGTGCTCGCAGCGCGCGGGCGATTGGGGCAATCACCGCCCTTTCCTGCGCTGTTCTTTCGATGGTCGACCATGCAGCGTTCGGGGCGTTCGACACGCTTTCCTCCTATGTCGGGTCGGCAGTGACGACCGCAATTATGTTTGCTGAGTACGCAGGCGCTGCCGCAGTGGCTGCCTACCTCACGTTCTCGCCTCAGGCAAAACGCATCCTCAACAAGCCGCCCGACCTTTCGCCTGGCGCAAGGACCGGCCATAGCTGGGACGCCCCTCTGCGTCAACGCGTGCGGACGCGCGTGTTCTGGCGCGACCTCCTCGTGTATTTCATTTCGTTCTCGCTGCTGGGCCATTGGGCCGAAATGCTGTTTTGCCGGCTTATCGTCGCAGGCGTCTTCATGGGAGATTACGATCCTACCAACGCGATGCTTTGGAGCCAATGGCTTTTCCCATTCACGGCCGAAGGCGCGGCGGCAGTCGCTATCGTGTTCATCCTGCATCCTTTTTCACGTTGGTTGTTGAAAAAAACGGGTAACCGCGTGTGGCTTGCCGTGCTGCTGAGCTTCCTGGTGAATGCGGCGGTATGCACGAGCATCGACTTTACAACCGGCATGGTGGCCAACCAGGACTTTAGCCTGTGGGATTATCGTGCCATGCCGTTCAACTTCATGGGACAGGTATGCTTGCAGAACTCGATGGTCTACAGCATCGCGGCTACGCTCATCGTCTGGGTTTTCTATCCCCTGCTCGACACGGCGTTGCGCCGCATGCCCCGCGGCGTCGCGAACGCCATCGCGTTCGGCATGCTCGGCATGTACCTGTTCTTGGCCATGCTGTACTTCTTCGACATCGCTGCCCTGTTCGGAGGGTGGAACCTGTAAATGAGTCATGCCCCAGGGGCGAAACTCATCGGGAACGACCCATCGCCCAATGAGTCATGCCCCAGGGGCGTGACTCATCCCGGCAGGCGCAACTCGTTGGGCAAATGAGTTTTGCCCCAGGGGCAAAACTCATCCCTAAAAGCACCACCCGATAGTTGAATGAGTCATGCCCCAGGGGCGAAACTCATCGTGGCTCACTTGCGGCGAATCTGGTGATAGGCCCAGGTGATGACGACGCTCAGGAACTGCAGCACGCCCACCTCGGCGAGGGCGAATACAATGCACAAAACGAGCGCACGCGGCGAAAGGCTGTAAATATCAAACAATTGCCAAAGCACGCCGCAGCACGCGAAAAAGCCGACCACGCACAGCGCGAACACCGCCACGCGATAACGGTTCGGTGGCTGGATGAGATTCAGCAAGATGAGAAAACCCACAGCCGAAAGCAAATACGTGCTCGCCGTTCCCACGTCCGTGACGGAAATATCGAACAACTCCGCAAACAGAATCAGATCGGCAATCGCGATGAACGAAGTCAGCGCGGCGGGTATGGCGCGTATGAGCACCGTGGAGAGGAAACGCCCTTCCTGTTTTTTCTCGTTGGGCTCAAAGGTCAGCAGGAAGGCTGGCAGGCCGATGTTGAACAACGAGATGAGCGACACTTGGTTAGGCGTGAGCGGATAGGCGAACGCGCCGAAAATGGCAAAAAGCGCCATCGAAAGCGAGAA
>CADBQL010000239.1 GCA_902796815.1 uncultured Coriobacteriaceae bacterium
ACGGTTATTGCCAGCTTCATGCACGTCTTCCAGCTGATGTTGAAGTCGCGGTTGTTGCCCATGGGTTTCCCTTCGTTTTTGGTCGATGCTCATTATATTGCGTTACGGTTCTCTGTATCAGCGGGATTCCAAAGCAAAACCCCAGGTGATGGTGTGACATTGGCAATCCCGAAGACACAAACTCAATGACTCTAAAGCTACGAGTATAAGCCGATTCGCCTTTTCACCTGGTGTTTTGTGGAACGTGCGGACCCTTGCGAATGGTAGCAGTATTGCTTGAGAATGAGGTGTTGCAAGTGCACGAAGATGCAGGGGAAGTGTGCGCAATAAACAGAATTATCTTCTACGGCCCGCCTCGCGCGCCGTGTTCCGAAATCGTGCCAAAGCTGTAATTACATGATGTGCTTGGCTGAAAACCGCCCGAAATCGCGCCAAAGCTGAAATTCGAATTTCGGATTTTCGGCTTTGGCACGATTCGAGGCTATCTTACGGCGGCTGCGCGAGCAAAATTCAGGTTTGGTGCTTTTCTGGGAAGGAGCGCTTCCCCGCGAGCTGGGGCTTTAGGCGGCCGACCAGCAGCCCTGAGGCCGATACGATATTGGATTAAAGGCTGGTTGGACGATTGCCTAACCGGGACCGCCAAGCTCCAGCGCACGGCTCAATTGGGCTGATTCGAACTGAAATGGGCAGCCAGCTGGTTGGGCCTTGGACAGCAACGGTGCGGGATGCAGGCAGTAGGCAGTAGGCAGTAGGCAGTAGGCAGTAGGCCATGATTTGTTCTCAATACGTTATCAATGGTGCACGTTTGAGCTCCAACAGGAATTCGAATGCATTCGCAGCAGTTTCAGCCACATTGCCTGCGCTGCACATCTGCTCGACTTGGATGCAAGCGCTGAACACCTCGGAAGCAATCTCGTCGATGCGCTCTTTTTGCTCCTCGTCGAGGTATTCCGAAAGTCGCCCGCCAAAAAACCCGCTTTCCGCAATCCCCAAAAACCGGGTTGCTAGCGAGGCATCGTAGCGCCGCGTCGCACAGAGCAGGCCTACGACATCGGCAGTCACTTCGTCCCATACGGGCAGAATGCCATCAGGCATGGTGCGCCTGCAAACGACATGCGCGCACTCGTGGTGCAGGCGAATTTCGCGAGAAACGCGAAGCCATTCGTCTGGCGCAAAAGGCGTCTCATCAGCTGGCACGTTGCTGTATGGCCCTTCGGAAATCACCACGATCTCGCTGCGAAATGCGCCTGGCTCCCTGGCGAGTCGGGCGAATTCGTCTCCCCAGTTTTGCCCGCCGGAAGCCAGATGCGCTTCGTATGCTGCAGACACCTTTCCCCAATCGGCAAGTCCCCTGTACGTGATGGCACCCACCGTGCGCGCTATCGGTACAGGATTAGATTTATGGCCAATTATCTGCAAAAACGTCTCGAAATCGCAACGTTGCTTGAGGAATAGAACCTCCACGGGCCCCGCGGGCGTCCCCACTTCGCGCAGCTCGTCTTCTGGACTACCCGTGAAGTGCGCAAGCGTCGCATCTTGCGGCGCAATCCCGCGCCCGCTCGCAAGCCGATGCGCTTCCTGCGCCCCTTCGGCAGGCGCTACGTATAGCTGGGGGAAACGCTGCGCCAACGCTTCCAAAGCAGCTGGACCTTTCAGCCTTTCCGACGTAGACTCCGCGCACATGGCATCCCCTTTCCATCATCAACGGATCGCTCGTTGCCCAGAGCAATGAGCGATTCATTTGCTACGAGCCAAGGCCAGCTAGCGCGCCGCGTCCCAAATCGTGCCAAAGTTGAAATTCGCAATCGGGAACTCCAACTTTGGCACGTTCTCGGGCGATTTTCAACCTTGCGCAACGTGGAATTTCAACTTTGGCACGATTTGGGGTCTAGCCAGCTGGCTGGATCTTAGGAGGTCACCCGTACCTGATTTTATCAGTCGGAGTTAACTGTCCTATCTAGCCACAAAAAAGCGCACATGTTATACTCTGCTTACATTGAGTTGTATGGGACTGTGTGCGTACCGCGAAAGCGGACGTGTTGGGGGAATCAGGTGAGAGTCCTGAGCAAGGGTCATTACTGTAACGCATAAATCAGCCAGGCGAAGTGCGAATCGAAGAGCGCTCGAGCATTGAGCGAGTTAAACCGAGCAGAACAAAACGCACGTGCAAAACGCAGCTGAGCGAAGCCAGAATGCCCAACCTTTCCCAAGAAGTGGCAAGCCGTGAACTCCGGTGTTGCGCTCGCATATAAAGCTCCTCCTCAGGGAGGGGCTGATTGTGTTTGATGGCACCACCTTTCGCGTCCGCCCTCTTGCCGCTGCGGCTTGATGGGATGGGCGTTTTCTCGTTTATGCGGGAAAACGCAAAACGTCTCTGGAAGAGAGGTGGGATTGTGAAACTATTCGACAAGGGGAGGCGTCAGAGCGCCAGCATGAAGAGGCCCGCCAAACTGCTTGGAGTTGCCTTGCTTGCGGGCGTTTTGGCAATCGCCGCAACGGGATGCGGCGGCTCGAGCAGTTCGGGCGGCTCGAGCGCGTCGGGCGAGTCGAGCGCGAGCAGCGCCGAGACGACGACCGTTACCGGCCAGAAAGGCGACAAGTACGAAGTGACGAGTGAGGCGCGCCAGGTTTCGACCGAGGCGGCAGACGCTGATTACGAGCCTTACACGATCACGCTCAACCTCGAACGCTCCGGCATCGGCCAGAACATGGAAGAAACCTTTACCTCGGCGCCCACCAGGGCAATTTGCGATGGTGACCAGATGGCGGACTTCCTGTTCGACCTCGGGCTCGAAGACCACATGGCAGGCTTCACGCGTGGCGCTTGCTGGTCGACGGTCAACGAGTATCCCGCCCGCGATAAGGTGAAAAAGCTCACGCCCGACGGCATGAACCTCCAGGAAGCTTCGAAGGAAACGATCCTCGAGACCAACTGCGACTTCATGATGGGTTGGGACTCCCTGTTCGGCGAGAACGCTTTCTCCGTCAACTTCTGCCTTGATCACGGCATCATCCCGTACTTCCCGTACTGCTGCTCCGACAAGGCGACCATGGAAGACATCTACAAGGACTACGAGGTCCTTGGCAACGTGTTCGGCGTGCAGGATCTTGCAGCCGAAAAAGTCCAGGCCATGAAGGACAAGCTCGACGAAGTCAAAGCGAAACTCGGCGATGAGGTGTACGCCAATCCCATCAAGGTGTTCGTGTATGACTCCGGCGAGGATGCTCCGTTCACGGCATGCCAGGGCGTGCCTGGTGACATGATCAAGCGCGCCGGCGGCATTTCGATCTTCGATGATATCGACAAGGGTTGGGCGACGCCCGCTTGGGAAGAGGTCGTGCAACGTGACCCGGACGTCATCTTGATTCTTGACTACGATTACGACACCGAGGCGAAGACCGAGTTCCTCAAGACCAACAAGAACACGAAGGACCTGCGCGCCGTCAAGGAGGGCAAGATTTACTCAGCTTGCTGCTCCGACATGCAAGGCTCTGCGGGCTCTGCGGGTACGGTCGAAATCATGGCCAAGCAGTTCTATCCCGAGAAGTTCGCGTAAACAATTTGAGCGAACGCGGCGAGGGTTCGGGTAATGTCATCTCCCCGGGCCCTCGTCCGAACTCTTGTTATCGCAGCGCGACCTTTGCAAACGCGCTCTGATGCTTCATGCGTAAAGCAAAAGGGTTGCCTTGAGGGCTTGCGCGGCCTTGCCAGCGAGCATCCGGAAATGGGGTTCACTTTACGGGCGTCGCGCCTCGATAACATCATAGGTCCGTTCAGGAAAGTCGAGCGTACAGAAGGGGGCATTCCCGTTTGTAGGTTTTGCTTGGTTCGCCGCTTTGTTGAGTTCCCTGCTCTGTTTTTGATTGACGAACGAATCACCTGGTTGTATGCCGCGCAAATTGGGAACGCCTCCTTCTGCGCGCTCGGCCTTTCTGGATGGACGTGTGGCGTCATATTACTGGAATAGAAAGGCTTTTTCCCATGAGTAACATGAGGATCCCCCTATTCCCACTTCAAAAGAAGTCACATTTCGTCATATTCTGCGTCCTAACTGCAATCATCCTCGTCTTCTCGTGCCTTGTTGCTGTGGGGACGGGAGCTGCGGATGTCTCGCTCGAAGAAGTTTGGAAAGTGATTGTGAACAACCTCTTCGGCTCCGAGGTGTTCGAGAAGAATTGGGAAAACAGCACGGATTCTATTATCTGGACGATTCGCACTCCGCGCGTGCTCACGGCGTTCGTCGTGGGTGCGGGCCTGACGTTGTGCGGCATTCTCATGCAGGTACTCACCAAAAACCCCCTGGCAGACCCGTACGTTCTCGGTATTTCGCAAGGCGCTTCCGCGGGTGCTGTCGCCGCAATCGTATACGGTTTCCTGTCGTTCCTCGGCGGCTATGGAACCATGGCGGGCGCGTTCTTGGGTGCGCTGATTTCGATTGCGCTGTCGCTTAGGATTGCGACCATCAGAAACAAGGTGACAGCTACGCAGCTCGTCCTCGCGGGCATTGCCGTGTCAGCCCTGTTCGGCGCTTTGACGAACCTGATGATTTACCACACGGCGGTGGGAAGCGACAAGGTTAAGACCGCGACCTATTGGATGATGGGTTCGCTGAGTGGCGCCTCGTGGGAAAGGCTCCTGTATGCGGCGATTGCGTTCTTCGTGTGCTTCGCGCTTATCCTGCTGCTTTCGAAGAAACTCGACGTGCTCATGCTCGGCGATGACGTCGCGGCGACGGTCGGCGTTGATACGGGCCGGCTTAAGATCGTCATCATTGTCGTTGCGACGTTGCTCACGGGCATCATCGTCTCGATCAGCGGCACCATCGGTTTTGTGGGCTTGACCATCCCGCATATCACCCGCTCGATCGTGGGGACCAAACATATGCGCCTCGTGCCGGCTTCAATGCTCGTCGGCGGTACGTTCCTCGTGATCGCCGACATCCTTTCGCGCGTGCTCGTCGCACCCGAAGAGCTTCCTATCGGCGTGGTTTCGGCGTTCTTCGGTGCGCCGTTCTTCCTGTACCTCATCCGTCGGTCTAACGCCAAGCTCGGGAGGTAGCCATGAAGCTCAGCATCGAAAAGATTACCTATTCCATCAATTCGAAGCTCATCGTAGATGGTGTCGACCTTGGTGTTGAAGAGGGTACGTTCGTCGGCCTCGTGGGACCGAACGGATGTGGCAAATCCACCCTGCTCAAGAACATCTACAAGGTGTACACCCCTGATTCTGGAAAGGTGTACATCGACGGCAAGGACATGTCCGAGCTTTCGAGCCGCGAAACGGCGCTGGAAATGTCGGTCATGCAGCAGGAGAACGTCGTAGAGTTCGACATGTCCGTGTACGACATGGTCATGCTCGGGCGCTTTGCGCATCAGAAGATGTTCGGCAACGACATGGCGCGCGAACGGCAAATCGTGGCGGACGCCATCGACGAGGTCGGACTGAGCGGTTATGAGCAGCGCAGTTTCCTGTCGCTTTCGGGCGGCGAAAAGCAGCGCACGCTCGTTGCCCGTGCGCTCGTCCAGCAAGCGCAGCTCATCATCCTCGACGAGCCGACCAACCACCTCGACATCGGCTATCAATACCAGATCATGACCATCCTCAAGAACCAGGGCCTTACCGTGTTCTCGTCGATTCACGATTTGAACATCGCTGCATGTTATTGCGACAAGATCGTTCTGATGAAGGCGGGAAAGATCGTCGATATCGGAACGCCTTGGGAAGTGCTTATTCCCGAACGGATCAAGGAGCTGTTCGGCGTCGATGCCCAGATTACCGTTAACGAAGTGACGAATCGTCCGAACATCATGTTCACGCCGGCGGATTCGTTCAACTGGCGATAAAGGGCAGCCGGGACGAGGAAAGGAAGCGTATGAAAAAGTCCAGGTTTGCGGCTGCTGTACTAGCGCTGTCCTTAGCGGCTTTGACGGCGTTGATGGGGCTGGCAGGGTTTGCGCTTGTCGGCTGCTCGTCGGGTTCTGGCTCCGGCACGGGTGGTTCGGCGTCCGCGAGCGCATCGGGCTCGTCGGCCGTGTCCTCTGGGGCAAAGGCGCTTGTAATCGGCTTCGATCCCGAGTATCCGCCGTATGGCTACATTGCGGAGGATGGAAGCTATGCCGGTTTCGACATCGACCTTGCGGCGGCAGCCGCCGAAGCTAACGGCTGGACGTTCGAAGCCAAGCCCATCGACTGGAACGCGCGCGACGCCGAGCTCGAGTCTGGGAATATCAACTGCATCTGGAACGGCTTTACGCTCGAAGGCCGCGAAGGGCAGTATGCGTTTTCGGAGCCGTATATGATTAACGAGCAGGTCATCGTAACGAAAGCGCTCAGCGACATCGGGAAACTTGATGACCTGGCTGGCAAAAAAGTCATCACGCAAGCCTCGTCTTCGGCGCTCGGAGTCCTCATGGGCGCGCGGGCTGACCTGGCCGCAACGTTCGACGGCGGTGCGCCCCTGACTGCTTCGGATTATGCCGAGGCGTTCTTGCAGCTTGATTCCGGCAAGGTCGATGCCGTAGCTTGCGACCTTTCGTACGCCGCGTATCAGCTTTCGCAAACAGGCGATAAGTATGCGATGCTCGATGAGCCGTTGAGCGCCGAGCATTACGCCGTGGGCTTCAAGCTCGGCGATGAACAAACCGCCAAGGTCGTGACCAATACGCTCAAAGTGCTCTACGAAGAAGGCGTCGTCGAGGACCTTTGCAAAAAGTACGAGGACCAGGGCGTTTCTTTTACCAATTGGGTTTTGCGGTAGGTGGTGGAAAGCCCGCCGTGTCCTTGGTGCGGCGGGCTGCGCCTTTGGCGTGACCCAGCCCGGTGCGTCCTTGGTGCGGCGGCTGGGCCTTTGGCGTGACGGGTTCCGCCTTTGGCGCGACCCAGTCCGGCACAGCG
>CADBQL010000240.1 GCA_902796815.1 uncultured Coriobacteriaceae bacterium
GACCCCGCCGCAGGCGGCTACTCGGTAATGGAAGCCTGCGCCGCATGTAACCGCAATTTCATCGGCTGCGATATTGCAGCCTAATCCAAAGAAAGGAGACAGACTATGCCAACGGGAATGAAGCAGTTCCTTCCAAAAAGCACGCCAACAAGCATGGTGAACGAAACCGTGCGGGACTATACCGACGAGCTCGAGAGAACGGGGCGGCGCCCCGAGCCCGAAGACGCGGAAAAGATGCTCCTGTCGGAAATCAGGCTGAGAATCATTCAGCGCAACAACACCGCCGACAAGAACGACCGATTCCCCATACCCTCGCGTCTGTACACGTCGTCTATCGCGCAGCTCATGAACACGATAGACACCGTGCGCGTCGTGGGCCTCGTCGACGGCGCTTACGGAAAAGACTACAACCTTCTCGCTCTGTATCAGGAGGAGGGCCGCTACAAGGGCTTGTACACGACAGATGAGGACACAATCAACAATCGAATCCTGCGCTATTCGAGAAACATCTCCATGCGCGAGGTCGCAGATGTCAGGGAGCAGCTGCGAGCCATCGCGCCTCACGTGAAGCGCTGCAGCGACCCAGACCTCGTAGCGGTGGGAAACGGCATCTTTGACTACAAGAACAAGAAGCTTCTGCCGTTTTCGCCCGATTTCGTGTTCCTGTCCAAGCTGTCGACCGATTACAATCCGAACGCACAGAACGTTAAGATTGTGATGCCTGACGGCGTCGAGTGGGACTGCGAATGGCAACTTGACTCTCTCGCAGATGACCCTGAAATGCGCGAATTCATTCGACAGTGCATCGGCGCCATGGTACGTCCGAACGTGCCATGGGACAAAGCTGTTCTCGCTTATTCCACCGAAGGCTCGAACGGCAAAGGCACCCTCGCCGCCATCATGCGCGCCATCACGGGCCCTGATTTTTACGCGTCGATACCCATCGCCGCATTCGGCAAGGACTTCATGCTCGAACCGCTGGTGAGCCGCCAGGCCATCATCGTCGACGAGAACGACGTTGGAGCATACATCGATTCATCGTCAAATTTCAAGGCGGCCATAACTGGCGATATCCTGCATGTCAACCGTAAGTACAAACAGCCTGTGAACGTGCAGTTCCGCGGCTTCGTATATGAATGCATCAACGAACTCCCGCGCATGCAGGACCGCTCTCAATCCATGTTGAGACGCTTGATTATCGCGCCTTTCGAGAAGTCCTTCGAGGGCCAGGAGCGCAAGTACATCAAGGAAGACTACATCGAGCGCCAGGATGTACGCGAGTACTACCTGCGCATGGCGCTGGAATCGGATTTCTACGAGCTCGACGAGCCGAAGGCGTGCATCGCCGCAAAGGACATCTTCAAGACTTACAACGACCCAGTGCGCGACTTCTTCGAGAGCGTGCTCGACCCCAATGCCGTTTGGCAAAAGGTGCCCCTGGGCTTCGCGTACGAGCTGTTCAAGTCGTGGTTCACTCTTGAGCATCCGAGCGGCAAGGTGATGTCGTCAGCCAAGTTCCGCATCGAACTCGCAGGCATCGCAGAGAAAAGCGGCCGCTGGTCATGTCCCGACCCCCAGAAGGTTGTTCATATCGCAGATGACGAGATGGCTGGAACCGAGCCTCTCATCATCGAATATGGCCTCGATAAATACAAATCCAAAACCTATAGAGGCGCAGATGTAGACAAGGTGTGCAATTTCACGCGCCCGAAGACCGTTCGCGGTTGCCTGGTGCGCACGGGCGCTCGCCCGACACAGGCGGAACAGGAGGCGGGTAATGATTAAGCCTGAGAACATCAAGGTTTCCAAGCTTTCGTATCGTGCTGAACTCAGCGGAATCGACCTGCTCTGCTACGAGGTCGACTCCGCGTTCAAACGTATCGGACTGACCGTCTGCTATGGCGCAATGGGTCGCCCGTGCATGGAACGCCGCTGCGACACGCACAGCTATGCCATCGACACATCTGAGCCAGAGCTTAGCCTCACGCACCCGAAGGCCGAGGTCGTGGTCGAGCGGTGGAACGCGATGGCGAGGGAGCTCGATTCGCTGCGATGGGCAGCCGACAGGGTCTGGGATGCTGCAGACGCCGCGCAGTCTAAGCAAGCACGCGAGACGCTCGACAAGCTGCACGACGAGGCCCTCGAAGCCCTCGCATCTGCAGAGCAGCGTGCGTTGCGTGAAATCTCACACGTGTACGAAAGTGTTCTCGCCGAAGAGGAATCGTACGATGACGACATCATCGTTGATTGCGAGGGCAACGACTGCCCGGTTTGCGGCGAGATGCCCGAGTATTACTACAAGGCCACGCCAAGAGACGTGGAGAATGGCACGGTGCGTATCTTTTGCGAGTGCGACGTGTGCGGAACGTCCTGGTTCTCAGAATACGAGCTGTCACGTCAGAGAGACATCGTCCGAGGTAATCGCATCGACTGGTGAGGCAGTTACCACCACCTAAGCATGCCCCGTCCGAGCCGAAGGGTCCGGACGGGGCTTCTTTTCGCATGTGCTGCCAGACGTCAGAACGCACTCGTGGTGCAGGCGCAGACAAGGCTACACATGGATTGGATTAGGAGAACTGCGATAAGAAGAACTGCGTTACACCCGTTACACTCCGCTTACACATGCGCAATGATGACAAGCCGTGCTCCACGCAGGTCAGAGGCGATTTCCTTTCATGAATTTCTTTATTACAGAATTACTAATAAAGAAAGTTAAGAGAGAGTGAAACAACCTACTACCTATAACGCACCATATATGGCTAACCACATATAGAAAGGTTTTCCCAGCGTGTAATCCGTAATGTGGGGACGTTTTCGATGTTCTACCTGCGATTTATCTGTAATCCCACAATGTAATGCGTGTAACGAAACGTAACCGCCCGTTATGCTGTGAGATGTATACAGCACATTTCGTGGCAACGATTAGGACGATGTGGTTGCTTGACGTAGAATGTGCGATAGCAGGTGGAAGGTTGCAGTTCTGGCCCGAGACCAGTAGCCGTCGCTTCACAGCGCGCTTGGAGCAGGTCTAGAGAGGCTCGCATGGATTTCCAGACAACGTTGCACGAGGCCGTGAAAGATAGGCTCCTGGAAGTCGGGGGGCCGCTGGAATTCGGGAACGGGAAGGGCCGCACGAGGGAGCTCTACTATCTGAAACGCCTTGAGGACAACCTGGCTGTGCCGATGTCCGAAAGCGTCAGAGCCATGTACGAGGACGGCAGCGGA
>CADBQL010000241.1 GCA_902796815.1 uncultured Coriobacteriaceae bacterium
ACTCGCAGCCTCGCTCGCCGCTTCGCTCGCAGCGCTAGCGGCGCTTGCGGCCTCGCTCGCAGCAGAGCTCGCCACTTGCGAAGACGCTCCCGACGAGCAGCCGGCAAACAACCCGCCGCCCATCAAGGCAATCCCTGCAAGCCCGGTCAACTTGAACGCCTCGCGCCTCGAGTACGCTCGCTTTTGCACCATACGATCACCCTCCCTATCTTTTCGTACCAGTATAACCTTTTTCGTATCTATTCGTTCATGGCTATACTACTTGTTTGCATATTATTTTCTATTTCAATGATTTTCAACCAAGTATATCTATAGGAATAGCCCGGGATGAGTTTCGCCCCAGGGGCGCGACTCATTGCCGGAGCGCAGCCCGCCGCCGATGAGTTTCGCCCCAGGGGCGTGACTCATTCGGCTGGTCAACTGCTATCCCGCTGCTCCGCCTCGGAAATGAGTTTCGCCCCAGGGGCGTGACTCATTCGCCAATGGGTTTCGCCCCAGGGGCACGACTCATTGGCGAGTTATTCCTGCACCTTCATGGCAAGAGCGAGGGGGACTTTGCGGATGTGGCGAACGTGCATCATGGCAACGACAGCATAGGTGGCCGCGCCGATCAGGACCTCTTGCACGAGGCAGATTGGCTCGATGTAGATTTCCAGATTGCCGGAGTAACGCGACATCAAAAGCTGCACCAACACGTCGATAGCACCGATGATGATGGGCAAGCACGCCACGAGCGAAACGAGCACCGTAACCGTTATCGAGCGAATATAGAGCCGCGAAACTTCTCGGTCATGGTAGCCAAACACTTTCATGTACGAAATCGCCCGCGCGCTGCGGTCGATGACAGTCTTCGTGAGCAGGTAAATCAAGATGAGGAACAAAGGCACGACCGCATAGAGCAAACTTTGCGCCATCGCGCCCATAGAATCTTCGAGCTGCGCCGCCACTCCAAGCATCTGTTCGGGCGTAAGCTCGGTGGCCAGGTAACGTCCATTGAAGGCAAGCGGCTCATCAGAAGCGTAACCGCTAAAGTAATCCGCATCTTTTTCGAACAGCTTATTGAAGTCGTCGAGGTTCATATAGACACTCATCGTCGTCGTACGACCGCACACAGCGTCGAACGTGATGTCGTAGGTTTTGCCAGTATACTTGTCTTCGAATGTGCACGGCTTGCCGATCTCGACGCCGCACTTCTGCTGAACACCCAGGCCGACAACCGTACGACCTGGGCTGACATCGATATCGCTCCAGTAGCGCGAATGCTCCTGGATACCGTACACGGTGATTTCCTCGTTCATATCACCAAAGCGTCTTTTGGTGCCGAGCGTCGCCACGGCAAACTTCTCAGCTTGGGCTATAGCCTCGGGTGCATTCTCCTCCGTATTGGCCACGTTATCGTCTTTGTCGATCGTCGAAGCCAACAAGTACAGCGTGATTAGGTGGGTCGGGTCGATGTCAGCAAGGTTTTCGGTCGTGGTTAGCTCTTCTGCCGCAGCGTATGATTCACGCTCGGCCTTGGTGACATCGATTTCAACCGGCGTCTTGAGCATATATAAATGCTGCGCGGGCACGTCCTTGGCAGATTCGTTGGCAAAATGCGTCATGAGCGGCATCATGGCCAGGCCGAACAGCAAAAGAAGGCTTCCGAACATGATCCCAAAGAACAACGTTGCAAAATGTGAGAGGTTGCGTAAAAACACGCGCAACCTGAAGCGCACGACAAACGGAAGACGCTCGGGGAGGCGTGCGCCCGATTGCTTGGAGCGACGCGATATTTCGCGACGCAAGAACTGCAGCGGCGTAGCACGCATGCGCCGCAGGAGTCCAGCCAAGGTGATGACCAGTAATAACACGAGCGGAATGACAGTCGTCATGACGAAAATGCGCACATTGAACGTCGTGTGGTACGGCGGAAAACCGTACGAGTTGTAGTAGAGGTTCTTCATTGGCAGCACGAGCAGCGTGTAGCCAATCGCGTTTCCAAGCGCTGCGCCTCCAAGGCCAACGAGCGTGGGCAGCGTCATATAATGGCTGATAATCTCGCGTTTTCGCCAACCGCTTGCAAGCAACGTGCCGATGACGGCGCTTTCCTCTTCAATCGTGGCGTCGGTAAGCACGACGAACACGAACGCCATAATCACGATGAGCATGCCGAGCAGAATCTGCCACATCATCTGGTCGCCTTGCGTGTCATCGAGCGCATAGGTCATAGCCTGGTTCGATGCGCAATCCACAAAATCGGTCAGCAACTCGCCCTCGTCCGAAAGCGCCTCGACCACATCTTCCTCAAAAGACGTGCGATCCACCAGCGATATTTCGCGATCATCCAGATAGAACGCATAATTGTAGATGAGCGAGCCCTCTTCGATGGCGTCAAAGGCCTCCTGCGTAACTTGCGCCGTCGTGAAGCTGAGCGCATTGAAGATAAAGCTCGAGTTGTTCTGAAACATGCACGTGTAGTCCGAAAGCACCATGATGCCCGAAATCGTCTTCGGCGCACCCGCAAGCGTCACGGTATCGCCGACATGCAGCTCGTTATTCTGGCAAAACACGCGATCGAGCGCGATTTCGCTTGCGCTTTGAGGAGCGCGGCCTTCGTTGTAGATGGCCTGGTTGTATGCGTCGCGATTGACGAAAACGCGTGCCTGAATGTTTTGAACCTTCGCGTCGGGATACGCGAGCGGCGCATCGTAGCAAAATTGCGGCACGACTGTGCAACCGAGCGCTTCAACCGCCTCAATAGAGTCGTCGTCCGCCTCGAACGTCGTGGCAAAATGCCCGTCTTCGGTATTGTAATCGCCGCGCATGTTCAAGCCGATGAGCTCGATAGACGACGCAGCCACCAGAAATCCCGACGTAAACGCAATCGCAACCGTCAGCAGCAAAAACATACCGAGGTATTTTCCCAGG
>CADBQL010000242.1 GCA_902796815.1 uncultured Coriobacteriaceae bacterium
AAATCATTGTCGAATCGAGATTCCATGGGAGCCATTGTAGCACATGGAATGCGGCGATGAGCCTACGCCTGCATGGATGTGCGAGTTGCGCATCTGGGGTGGTTTTGGCGCGGCGCTGCCAGGATATCAGCATGTGCGTGGGCTCGAGCCCGATTTCATGCTGCCGTCCGTTGTTGTCGGGAGGGCAACAACGTGGTGTCGAGCACTCATCGCTTCAAGCGTTTTTCGGCAAAATCTATATACTTGATGCTGAGATTAGCTTATAGATTGGAGCGCAGCATGCATTTGGATCAGAACATTATCGACGTCGCGCCGATTGCGTACTCGAGCAGCCGCGCCTCTTCTGCGGAAGGCAAAACTGCCAATCGAAATGGCTCCCGTGCCGGCTATAGCTCCCGTGCTGGCAATATGAATAGCGAAGTGAACTATACATCCACGCGTTTTGTCCCTGTGGATGTCATGGTCAAGTCTTCTGCCTCGGTTGTTTCGGGTCTTGCCCAAATTGGTCTTGGGGCCGGGCTTGTGCTCATAGGCATCCCAATGCTCATTCTTCCTGGTCCTGGCTTACTTTCCATCGGCGGTGGACTTGCGCTTGCTGCGCATGGCGCGCGAAAGATTTTCGGTTAAGGCTGCAACGGTCTTCTGCCTGTTTTGATTTGCGTTATGATATCGGGAATCAAAAATCGCATCCCCTTTGGCATTTCATATTGCATAATGCTGGCGACGTGCGCATTTTGACCAAAATGACAGTATGCGTTCACTTGAAAGGAGGTGAAGGGCATGCCCAGAAAGAAAAGGGCCTTCTCGAAAAGCGGTCCGGTGTGGCACCAATCTGCCGAAGAGGCGACACTTGCTCGGATGCCAAAGTACAATGCGCATGCGTGTGGAATAGGTGCACACGGCGATGCAAAATACAACCGCGCTCGTAACAAGGAGGCGTGGCGTAACGAATTGAGAAACGAAGACCCCCGCATGAGCGGGGGTCTTCCCGTATTTACCAACACGAAATGTTTTGGCCGACTGCAAAGTTGGGAGCAATGAACTTTCAGGTGCATTTTAAGGCATTTGAACTGGGATGATGCACGAAACCATCAACACGTTTTGGCCTATAACCCGGCTTATAACCCGCAGTAAGTCCCATAAAAAGAAACAACCCCGCGATTGCGAGGTTGGAATGTTCGCTGGCGCGCCCTGTAGGATTCGAACCTACGACGCCCTGATTCGTAGTCAGGTCCTCTATCCAGCTGAGGTAAGGGCGCGTTTGAAACAGCTTGTCTATTTAAGCACTCGGCAAGATGTCAGTCAAATACCTTGAACCTGATGCCACAAAATTCACAAATAGATAGCTACGATAGGCGAAGCGATCGGGCGGACTCGTGCACGTCCGTCGATTTCACGCGCGGGAGGTGCTTGTTGCGGAAAATCGACGGAGGTGCACGAGCGTGTGCGGGGAATTGGCGCTTGTGCACGAATGCAGTCCGCCGTCGACCTGTCGGCCAGCGCGAAGACTCACTTGCAGGCGTACGCAAGAATTCCATTGCGTACGCCTGCGGATATTCCTCTTACGAGCGCGTGCGCGTAGGCGGAATGGCAATTTCGTCGGCTGCGGCACCCTCGATGCCCTTGCCGTGCGTTTCTGCCGAAATTTCCTGGCCGGCAGTAGCAGCTTCGAATGCCAGGTCGCCAGCGCCCTTAGGCGAAGGCGGATTGATTTCGAATGCGACAGCAGGCGTGAACAAGCTTACGACGGGTACGACCACGATTGAGAGCAACATCGCCAATGCGCCAGCATTGATGGGAGAGGCGATCCACGGCGTGCCGAGAAAACCAGAGATCATGTTTCCTGTGGTCAGTCCGACGCCGATGATGAAGCTGGCCCAAACAGCTGCCTTCGATATCTTGCCCGAATATAATCCCCACAGGAACGGACCCAAGAACGCGCCGGCGAGCGCGCCCCACGAGATACCCATGAGCTGGGCGATGAACGGCAGCGAGCCCTGCACTTGGATGATGCCGATACCAGCAGAAAGCGCGATGAAGACGATCAGCAGCGCGCGCATCCAGGTGACCTGGCTCTTTTCGCTCATATCTTTGACGATATTACCTTTAATCAGGTCGAGCGTAAGCGTAGATGATGATGTCAGGACCAGCGAGGAGAGCGTTGACATCGAAGCCGAAAGCACCATGACAACCAATACGCCGAGCAGGATGTCGGGGATGTTAGACACGAGAGCAGGCATGATGGAGTCGTAGATGATGGCGCCCGTCACCGGATTGTACTCGATGAACTGAGATGCAGCAGGGTTTTCGATGGCGAGGCGACCGAATCCGCCCAGGAAGTAGCTGCCACCGGCGATAACGAACGCGAACACGGTCGAAATGATGGCACCTTGCTTGACGGCGGGGCCACTCTTGATGGCGTAGAATTTCTGCACCATCTGGGGAAGACCCCACGTGCCGAGTGACGTGAGGACGACGACGCCGAGCAGGTTGAACAAGTCTGGCCCGAAGAAGCTCGTGTACGCACCCTGCATGGGCGTGCCCTCGGCCTGGATTTGCGACAGCGAAATGATGGCGTCGCTGAACCCGCCATAGCCGTTGAGAACGGCGATGATAACCGCGACGATGCCGACGAGCATGACGCAGCCCTGGATGAAATCGTTCATGACCGTGGCCATGTATCCGCCAAGGACGACGTAAATGCAGGTCACAAGTGCCATGAATACGATGCAGTACTCGTACGGAACGCTGATGCCGAACGCGATGACGATGAGGCGCGAAAGCCCGTTGTAGACGCTTGCCGTGTAGGGGATGAGGAAAATGAAGATGATGGCCGCCGCGGCAATGCGCAGGGCCTGGGAGTTATAGCGTTTTCCAAAGAACTCCGGCATCGTCGTCGCTTTGAGGCGATGTGTCATTTCGCGGGCTCGTGGTCCGAGCACCCACCAGGCCAGAAGGGAGCCGAGCAGGGCGTTTCCAATACCCGCCCACGTGGCTGATAGACCATAGCGGTATCCGAACTGACCTGCATATCCGACGAAGATGACAGCAGAAAAGTAGCTCGTACCGTAGGCGAATGCCGAAAGCCAAGGGCCGACATTGCGACCGCCGAGCACGAAACCATCAACGCTCGACGTGGAGCGTCTCGCGTACACGCCAACGCCGATCGCGATGGCGACGAACAATACCAGTATGAATATTTTCCAAATCATTCGACAATCCTTCACTTGTTGGGGTTTCCGAAATTACTCATGAGAGCCATATGGTGGCATGCGCCTGTTCACGGAGAGGGCCGAGCGAACGCGGCACGCAAAGCACCCTGCATGAACTCAGGTGTGGAATTGCACACGACTCTTTTGCGGATTCAGATGGAAAGCACTCGCGTTCAGGCACTAAAAAAGCACCCGGCAAAAGATCCGTGTGCTAGCAATATCGAAAATAATAGATAGCGGTATACGCGTCGTTTCGTCGAGACATCGGATTCTGCGCCAGCAAACCAGCGGCTGCGTTCATACACTGCATAGCGAAAACCGCGCTCATTACGGCGCGCCCGCTCGACTGCGTGCTATGTTCGAACGACAATTGCATGTGGCACACTTTAGCACACCAGGACAGATGCGCAATACCTGTTTTTTAAAAGTTAACGCAGGCGCGATTCTGACCATTGATACCCACGGCCAGCCAGCAACTGAGCTGCGTTCCTTGCATTCAACCCGCGTATAATGAGCATTGCCCCAGGGGCATAACTCATTCGGAATGGAGTGGGCGATGGATGTTTACGATTTTGACGGAACGCTGTATTGCGGTGATTCAACGGTGGATTTCGTGCGCCATTGCTTGAAGCGCTATCCGCGAATCATGCGTACGCTTCCGCGCACGGGTGTTGCTGCCCTCGCGTGCCTTGGGATGCATATCATTGAAAAAACGCAGTTCAAAGCTGCGCTTTATCGCTTTTTGCCGTTGATTCCTGACGTAGGGTACGAGGTCGCTTGTTTTTGGAAAACACACGAGAGCAAAATCGGCGGGCCGTGCGAGCCTAAGCCGGGTGATCTTGTTATCTCCGCTTCTCCCGAATTCCTTTTGCACGACGTATGCGAGAAGCGGGGGCTTGTGCTCATGGGGTCGCAGGTCGATCCCCATACCGGTCAGGTTCTTGGCCCAAATTGTTCGGGGGGACAGAAAATTGCTCGCTTGCAGCAACGCTATCCCAATGCGCACGTGAAGCGGTTTTATAGCGATTCGCATGATGACGATCCGCTTGCAGCCTATGCTGATGAGGCATTCATGGTCAACACACGAATCCAGACGCTAGAGCCTTGGCCGATATCGTAATCGCGCGTATCAAGAAAATGAGAACACAAAACCAAGCGCTATAATGCGCTTGGCCAAGAACTCTGCTCTGCGCTTGCTATTTTGCCTTTGTGCGCAGGCGCGCAGCTTCCTTCTCGAATGCGTCTGCCATGAGGTCATTGGCGTTCGTGCCGTTTTGGTACGAGTCAATGAGGTCTTGGATCGAAATGGAATCCAAGAAGCAGTCAAGGCTGCTCATGATGGCGCTATGAACCTTCATGATAGCAATTGTCTGATCGTTCGCACGCTTAGGCTTTTTGAGATCCTGGCGCGAATGCTTCAAATCGCTATCGAACGCATTCATGATCATGGAGATGCTTATGTCCTGGGGTTTCTTCGCGAGGACATAACCGCCATTCTTCCCTGGACGGGCTTTGTTAAGGCCCGCGTTGCGGAGCCGAAGCGCTAGTTGAATCAGGTAATCGCGCGGCACGGACATCTTTTCGGAAATTTCCCTCGAAGAGCATGTCCCGCCGTTGATAGCCAGATACACTATCGCACGAGCTCCATAATCGACCGATGCTTTCAGTTTCATAATTCTCCTCCCAATTTGCCTAGCTCTGCATCAGGCCGTCATATTGCCATGTATTCCCGCCGCAAGGTGCGGCGATCAAGAGCTGTTGCGCCTCGTGAAACGGTGCAACAATGACGAAAAAATGACAAAGTTGGCAATTCCCGCGTTTAGTATTTTCTCAATATGTTGGGTATAATTGCAAGCATAATCAAAAAAACAAATTCAAATCACATTACAATTTGCTAAAACCGTTAGAGAAACTCTTAGTCGTGGGCCAATCGGCCAGCCGGCGCACATCTTGCAACTTTTTTGGATGAGCTTGCGGCGGGAAATTGCAATTTGCTTGCCACCTGCGTAGATGCTGCACTATAATCCGAATGTTTGAAAAGCAGGCATGATAGAGGCGCGGTATCCAATAGTAGTCACCGCAGGAGCTTGTGCCCAGAGCTCCGAGCGCTCGGAAAAGCGCGGGGCGAAAGGGGATGCCGCCGAAGAGCGCCGTTGGTTTCCGTCGCGGCGTATCTGGGGTGTAGGACAATATCCTACGCACTGCCGCTCGAAAAGTGGAGAGCTATCAGGGCCCATGCGTCTGTGCGGATCGTCCGAGCAGTTCAGCAGGCCGTGACAGTACGTGGCCTGCAAGGACTGTTAGGAGGAGGAAACGCAATGGAATTCGTAGGGACCTTCTGGGCGCTCATACCGCCGATTGTGGCGATTGTGCTCGCGCTCATCACGAAGGAGACGTTCAGCTCGCTGTTCGTGGGCATTTTCGTGGGTGCGCTGCTGCTGGCGTTGCAGTCGGGCGATGTGATTAACGTCATCAACTATATGATCTTGGGTTCGTTTGGCGAAGGGGATGATGCAGCCTCGCTCGGCTTCATCACCGCTATATCGGACCCGTGGAACGCCGGCATCTTCGTGTTCCTGGTCATGCTTGGCATCATGGTGGCGCTCGTAAACGCCGCGGGCGGTTCGGTGGCGTTCGGGCGCTGGGCAGCTCAACACATCAAGTCGCGCGTTGGAGCGCAGCTCGCCACGTTTTTCCTGGGCGTGCTCATCTTCATCGATGACTATTTTAACTGTCTGACCGTTGGTGCCGTTATGCGCCCGGTGACCGATGCCGAGAAGGTCTCGCGCGCGAAGCTCTCGTACATCATCGATGCAACTGCGGCTCCCATCTGCATGATTGCACCGATTTCGTCGTGGGCGGCTGCCGTTTCGTCGACGGCGGACGGCATCGAGGGCGTTTCGGGCATCCAGTTGTTCATTCAAGCCATTCCGTTCAACTTCTATTCGCTCTTGACCATCGTGTTTCTGATTGTCATCTGCATCATGGGCTTCGATTACGGTCCGATGGCCAAGGCGGAGTACGAAGCGTACAAGAACGGCAACCTCGGTTCGCTTGGCAACGAGGATGCTGTGCAAAAAGACAACGCATCGCTGCTCGACCTGTTGCTTCCTATCGTCGTGCTCATCGTATGCTGTGTCATCGGCATGCTTTACGTCGGTGGTTTCTGGGATCCCGAGTCGGGCGTCACTGGCGACCTTTCAGCCGCGTTCGGAAACACCGACGCATCGGTTGGCCTGCCGTGGGGTTCGGTCATCGCGATGGTCCTGACGTTCTTCTATTTGCTTATCCGTCGCGTCGTATCCTTCAAAGAAGCGACCGAGTGCTTCGTTGCCGGCTTCAAGGCGATGGTGCCGGCCATGCTGATTTTGACGTTTGCCCTTACGCTGAAGCTCGCGACGTCTGCGCTCGGCGCCGACGTGTTCGTGCATAACGCGCTCGAAGGTGCGGCCGAAGGCTTGTACATGATGCTGCCGGCAATTATCTTCCTCGTGGCTTTAGGCCTGGCGTTTGCGACGGGTACGAGCTGGGGGACGTTCGGCATCCTGATTCCTATCGTTGTGGCCGTATTCGATCCGGCAACGCAGCCGACGTTGTTGACCATTGGCATTTCGGCTTGCTTGGCCGGCGCCGTGTGCGGTGACCATATCTCGCCCATTTCGGATACGACGGTCATGGCCTCAGCCGGTGCGAATGTGAATCACATTGAGCACGTCTCAACGCAAATTCCCTATGCACTCACGGTTGCGGCGATTTCGTTTGTATGCTTCATCATCGCGGGCTTCGTGCAGAATGCGATTATCTGCTTGATCTTGGGTGCTGTGCTCGTCATCGGCGCTTTGTTCGTGCTGCGCAAGACCGTGGGCAAAACGGTGACCGAGCAGTAGAACGTTTGACTTCTGAATTGGCCATAACGCCGATAAATGAAATGTTTGCGCAGATAAGCGCATAAAGCACTAACGATGCGGGAGTCCGATGGGCTCCCGCATCGCATTCGGGCGCCATTCTTTGCAGCATGTCCCGAAGCCGGTAGATTGCGGGCTGTGCTTTTAGTCGCGTTTCGCTTCCCGAATGGGTATCGCCTTTGATGTGGGGCTCGCTTCCAAATGAGTATCGCCCCTGGGGCGCGACTCATCCCTGGAATGAGTATCGCCCCTGGGGCAAAACTCATTCGGCAAGCAGGTTACGTTTCTGGGGCGATGCTCATTGAGTATACTTGGGCAGGTGGTGGAAGCACGTCAGGCTAATGCTTGGCAAGAAAGGACGGGGTTACGCATGGCGATTCGCGCGGTATTGTACGACAACGATGGCACGTTGGTGGATACGCATGACCTCATTTTGAGCAGCATGCGCCACACGACGCGCACGTTGCTCGGGCGCGAGCTTCCCGATGAGCAGCTCATGGCAAAAGTGGGGATACCGCTCTCGGAGCAGATGCTCGATTTTGCAAATGGGGATCTCGAACTGCGCGATGAGATGCTGCGCGTATACCGAGAGCACAACCATGCACACCATGATGCGGCGGTCAAGGCATTCGGCGGCGTTGTGGAAGGCGTGCGCATGTTGTCTGAAGCGGGGATTGCGCAGGGTGTCGTCACGTCGAAGCGTGCTCAGCTCGCTACGCGCGGCCTTGAGATCACAGGCATCTGGCCTTTTATGAAATGCATGATCGGACCCGATGAATGTGTAAATCCAAAGCCGGCTCCCGATCCGATTCTCATCGGGGCCAAAGCGCTTGGCGCAGACGTTTGCGAATGCGTTTATCTTGGCGATAGCCCCTTTGACATTCAGGCTGCCAATGCAGCTGGGGTTACAAGCGCCGCGGCGCTTTGGGGCATGTTTTCGGCAGAAGCGCTAGCGGCCGAAAAGCCCAATTGCTCGTTCGAGTCGTTTTCTGACTTCGTTTCCTGGGTTCTTCAGTGAGTCGCGCCCCTGGGGCAGTACTCATTTCCGAGCGATCAACGCCCCTGGGGCAGTGCTCATTTCCGAGTGAGTTGCGCCCCTGGGGCAGTACTCATTTTGTTGGGGAAGTGTTCACTCTTATGATGGCCATGCTTTGGCTCGAATCTATTCGCCCATCGGCACAGGGCTTCGAATGCATCATGCCAAGAAGCGAGCTGCATTCGAAGCCCTGAAAGAGGAGGAGCGACGGATACGTGTTAGAAGCGTGCTTTTCCGTCGCGTATGGACGGTCGGGATGTTTGCGGCTGTCCCGACCTGTTATGAGCAATCTCGCGTAACAAACTCATGCGTCCGCGTTCGTTGGTGATGAAAGGGCAGAACGGTTCGGGTTGCAGTCGCGTTTTGCCCGCGAACAGCTTCCTATTCAATTCGAGCATCCCTGTATCCTCCATCATAACGTTACGAGCGATTCGAGCTGGCGAATGGTTTGCACCACTTGCAATCCGAGCTCGCTTACGGTGTAACCGCTGCGCGCGCGGTACTTCTGTATGCATCCTGACGCGACGAGTGACTGCATCAGCGGGTTGAGCTTCCCCTTGCTTACATGGAAAAGCTCTGCAATTTCTTCCTGGCTTTCGCGCACTCGCTTCCCGTCAAGCGTGTCGGCCTGCAAATCGACGAGCAAGCAGAGCAGCTTATACGAGTCCGAGGTGAACAGGTTCACCAGACCTTGTTGTGCGTTTAAATAATCCATTTGCCAAAATAATATACCGTAAGAAATCAAAAAAGTAAAAAATTACGTACTAAAAATTTAGACTAATAAAAAATGGCCCCTGAGCTGCGCATATAACTTGTGGCATTCTTGTGGGTGTTGTAGGTCTTATGAATCGATTGTGCACGATTGTGAAGAAGCCTGAACTGGGCTTTTGAATACTCTGTGCTGATAAGGTGCGGGACTCGTCGAGCAAGGGTGTGCAAGTTGTCGGGTTGCAGGGTAGGTCTGGGCAAGCGCGTATTCTAATGGTGCTGATTAGGTAGCCGCGTGAACGTGTTGCACGCGGTGAGAACAAGACGAATTCGGGTCTAAGCAAGGCCGTCGTAAAAAAGCACGTGCGCAGACGCGTGGTTTCGTCCAATCAATCGAAAGGTTTATATGCATACTCAAAAACGGAGGGTGTCAGCCCTTATACTAGCAATTGCGCTCTCAATCGCCTCGATACCGCTTGTAGCCTACGCCGCGGAAGATTTGACGGCGGGCAGCATTGACGTCAGCCAGGAAAAAACACCTGATCAAGGCGAAAATGTCTCGACTGATGCTAGTGATGGCGAAGGCAATGGAGACAGCGAGGCCGCAAGCCCTGCGGTGAAGGAAGCTTTGAAAGCTTACGAGGTTGGGCGCGATAAAAACGCCGAAGCGGTGAAGAAGGAAACGCAGGCCAAGATTAAGGCAGCCGAGAAAGCGCAGGCTGAGGCAAAGGCCAAGGCCAAGGCTGAGGCCGAGGCTAAAGCGAAGGCAGCCGCGGAGGCAGAGCTCGAGCGCAAGTATAGCAAAGTGCTTTCGTACGATCGAAAGACCCTGCTTAACGTAATCGGCACCCAGGAGAAAACGGGTCATACGATTTGCTGCCCGTCTTTCTCATGCGCTTATGCCGATTGCATCATAGACGGCACGGTGCGCGACCATTCGTACTATACGTGTTCTTGCTGCACGTGGCCTGATTGGGGTGGCGGTGGATCGTGGAATCGTTGCGTGGGCTCGAGCGAGCAACTGCTGCGCGAAGCACATGACCAGATAGCGAAAGGCAAGCCGACGGTTATCCACGTAACGGCTGGCTCTGGCGAGCATTGGATCGTGCTTTTCGGTTACAAGAAAGCCGTCGACCCAGACCATCTGACGCTCGACAATTTTGTTGCTCTCGATCCTTGGGATGGCGTGGAGCTCATCGCAAGCGAGCGCTATTCGCTCTACGGCGACGG
>CADBQL010000243.1 GCA_902796815.1 uncultured Coriobacteriaceae bacterium
ATGTCGGCCAGACCGAGCGCATCGAACGTCACTATGTCGTCGATACGGTTCAGGAACTCCGGCCTAAACGTCGCACGCAGCGCCTCGTCGATGGCGCGCTTCTTGGTCTCTTCGTCGCCGTTTTCGGCAAACTCGCGAATGAACTGCGACCCGACGTTGCTCGTCATGATGATGATCGTGTTCTTGAAGCTGACTACGCGCCCTTGCCCGTCGGTCAGACGGCCATCATCGAGCACTTGCAGCAGTACGTTGAAGACGTCCGGATGCGCTTTCTCGATTTCGTCGAGGAGCACGACCGAGTAGGGACGACGCCGCACAGCCTCAGTCAGCTGGCCGCCCTCGTCGTAGCCCACGTATCCCGGAGGGGCGCCAATAAGCCGCTGCACGCTGAATTTCTCCATGTACTCGGACATGTCGATGCGCACCATGGCCTTTTCGGAATCGAACAGGTACTCGGCAAGCGCCTTCGCGAGCTCGGTTTTGCCCACGCCAGTCGGGCCGAGAAACATGAACGAGCCGATGGGCTTGTCGGGATCCGAAAGCCCCGCGCGGTTGCGCCGAATCGCACCCGCGACGACGCCGACGGCCTTGTCCTGACCGATGACGCGCTCGTGCAGTTTTGCCTCGAGGTCGACGAGCTTTTCCATCTCGCCTTTCATCATCTTCTGTACCGGAATGCCCGTCCACGCGCTCACGACCTCGGCGATCTCCTCCTCAGAAACCTCTTCCTTAAGGATGGCGCCAGCCTCCTGACGCTCGTTGAGCGCCTGCTCAGCTTCTGCGAGCTTTTGACGCAGCGCGGGAATCGTGGCAAAACGCAGCTCGGATGCACGCGAAAGGTCGCCCTCGCGCGCTGCCCGCTCTTCTTCGACTTGGGCGGCATCGAGCTCGGTCTTGAGATTCTGTACGTCGACGATCGCATCTTTCTCGTTTTGCCACTCGGCTTTGCGCGCGTCGAGCGCCTCTTGAGCAGCGGCGATGTCACGGCGCAAGGCATCGAGACGCTCCTTGGACGCCTCGTCGGTCTCTTTCATGAGCGCCTGCTCCTCGATTTGCATCTGGGTGAGCTTGCGCGCAGCCGCGTCTACTTCCTCGGGCATCGAGTCAATCTCGATGCGCAGGCGACTCGCCGCCTCGTCCATCAGATCGATGGCCTTGTCGGGCAGGAAACGATCGGCGATATAGCGGTTCGAAAGCTCCGCCGCTGCGACGATGGCACCGTCGGTGATGCGCACGCCGTGATGAATCTCGTATTTTTCCTTCAGGCCACGCAAGATTGCAATCGTATCCTCAACCGTCGGCTCGCCGACAACGACCGGCTGAAAACGACGTTCAAGAGCGGCGTCGTGTTCTATATATTTGTGGTACTCGTCGAGCGTCGTCGCGCCGATGGCATGCAGTTCGCCACGTGCGAGTGCAGGCTTGAGCATGTTGCCCGCGTCAATCGTGCTGTCACCGCCAGAACCTGCCCCCACGATGGTATGCAGCTCGTCGATGAACATGATGATGCGACCGCCCGAGTCCTTGACCTCGCGCAGCACCGCCTTCAGGCGGTCCTCGAACTCACCGCGATACTTGGCACCAGCCAGCATCGAGGCGATGTCGAGGCTGATGATGTCGCGGTCCTTGAGGCTGTTGGGCACGTCGCCTGCTACGATACGCTGGGCGAGACCTTCGACAATGGCCGTCTTGCCCGTACCAGGCTCGCCGATGAGCACCGGGTTGTTCTTCGTACGCCGCGAGAGTACCTGAATGGTGCGGCGAATCTCCTCGGTGCGTCCGATTACCGGATCGAGCTTGCCTTCGCGGGCTTGCTGCGTCAGGTTCTGGCCGTACTGGTTGAGCGCATCGAGCTCCACCTTGGAAGTCTGGTCGGTCACGCGCGCATCGCCGCGCAGCTGATCATAGGCCTCTTCAACCGTTTTGGAAGTGACACCCGAAGCGTTGAGCACGCGACCAGCATCGCCCTTATCGGCAGCGAGCGCGATGAGCAAATGCTCGGTTGTCGCATAGCTATCGCCCATTTTTTCCGCCGCCTTGACGGCGCCGTCAATAACCTTGATCAGATCGGTTCCGGGGATCGTCATCGCACCCTGCACTTTAGGCTTCGCGTCGATGACGGCGTTCACATTGCGCTTGAGCGACGCCGGGTCGGTGCCGATGCGCTTCAAAATGGCTTCCAGATTGTTTTCCGACGCGTCAAGCACGGCTTTGAGCAGGTGAATCGGCTCGATAACACTCGCTTGCGCGTCGCCGGCGACCCCCATGGACGCTTGAAACGCCTCCTGTGCCGAAAGGCTCAATTTATCAAGTCTCATAGGAACTCCTTCCCACTAGTGCGTTTGAAGATATGACATAAAGTCGGGTTTTTTGTCATATCGGACTCATGCCGCATTGCGCGGATAATTTAAGAAGGGACTGATTGAGCTGCGCGATATGACAAAAAACCCGACTTTATGTCATATCGTGCCGCGCCCTTACCGTATGCGCCTGATGGCGAGAGTGGTGCTCGTCTGCACAAGGTCGTTCACGCTCAAGCGCGTCTCGAGTTCGTGCACGCGATCTGCCAAGCGACGCACACGCCGGTGCAAGTCGTCGATTTCTCGATCGCGCTCGTTGAGGCGACCTTGAAGGTCGAGGATGCGAATCACGCCCGCAAGGTTGATGCCCTCGTCGGTCAGCTCGTTGATGAGCGCGAGCCGCTCGATGTCCGCTTGAGAGTACATGCGCGTGTTACCGCGCGTACGCTGAGGCGTAACCAGGCCTTTTTGCTCATATGAGCGCAATGTCTGCGGATGCATGCCCGCAAGTTCCGCCGCAACGCCGATCATGTACAACGGCCTGTTTCGATCGTTCTCGTTCATGATTCAACTCTCCTCTTTGACCTCTTGCGCCTTTCTGCTCCCTCCGAACCGCGAACGGCGCCTATTGCTACCCGCGGTTTGCGCATTGCGCCGTCCTTTCCGCAAGCTGCGCCAAGTACTGCTTGCGGTTTGCGATTGTCTTCCCACAACCGCCCAAGTCATATCGGCGCAGCTACGAGCTCGCCGCTACATAATCTTCGAGCGCTTTGCGCTGCGCGTCGTTTATGCTCGTGGGCACGGGAATCTCGACGGTAATCTTGAGATCGCCGTTTCCGACACCCTTGACGCGCGGTGCACCCTTGCCTTTTACGGAAAGGACCGTGCCAGGCTGCGTTCCTGCCGGAACCTTGACGCGAACCTTCGAACCGTCGGGCGCAGGCACGACCGCGCTTGCTCCAAGCGCAGCCTCTGCAAAGCTAACCTGCACTTTCGTGAGCACGTCAGCGCCCTTGCGACTAAACTGGGGGTCCGGTGCGATTTTGGTCGTAATCAGCAAATCGCCCGCTGGACCACCATTGCGCCCGGGAACGCCCTGTCCCTTGAAGCGCATGCGGCCGCCATCGACAGCGCCCGCCGGCACCTTGACGTCGAGCGTGGTCTTGTCGGCGCGGCCCGGCACGCGAACGGTCACGCGCTTGGTCGTACCCTTAAAGGCCTCGGCGAACGAAACGACCATCTCGACAGTCGTGTCCTGGCCTTTTTGCGGATATGACGTCTGCTGGCCAAAACCACCGAAACCGCCGAAACCGCCGCCTGAGCCGCCGATATCCCAATTCGTTCCGAACGCACCCTCGCCGTTGCGCAGGCGCTCCAAGATTTCGCTCCAGCTTCCCGCACCGCCGAACAAATCCTCGAACGTCACGGTCGTGCCGCCACCGCCACCGACACCGCCGCCCCAGCCATAGGGCACGCGATTCTGGTCGGCCGTTCCGTAGCGATCGTACAAGTCACGCTTCTTCTGGTCCGATAGGACCTCATAGGCCTCGTTGATGTCCTTGAATTTTTCCTCATCGCCACCGGCGTCGGGATGGTTTTCGCGGGCCATCTTGCGATAGGCCTTTTTAATTTCCTCGGCGGTGGCATTTTTCGAAACGCCGAGCGTCTTGTAGTAATCCGGCTTGTTCGCCATGCCGCACCACCTTTCTTCTACGAGGGAAAATGTCACGCATTTCCCAAAACTGCTGAACCCGCTTAAACGAAGGGCGGACCCACTTGATCCGCCCTCCTTTCTCTCGAACGAGCCGAGGGTCAGACCCCGCGCTCATTTTTGGGCAAGGGGACTACCCCCCGCTCGTCTGGGCAAGGGGACTACCCCCCGCTCGCTATCGTTACGCCTCGGCGTCTTCATCCTTGGGACGCTTGGGTCCGCCCGTAGTGATTGTCACCATTGCGGCTCGCAGGACCTTCTTACCCATCTTGTAGCCCTTTTGGTAGACATCTCTGACGGTCTCGTCAAACGCCTCGTCATCTGGAACAGTTGCAACCGCCTGCGCTTCGAGCGCATCATAGGGTTCGCCAGCTGGGTCGATAACGACCAATCCGCCCTTGACCAACGCGTCGACGAGCTTGGTCTGAACGGCCTTCACACCGTCGAGCAGACCGGTCTCACCATTCTGAGTCGCGTAGCTGACCGTGCGTTCGAAATCGTCGAGCACAGGAAGCAGATTTTCCATCAGCTTCTCGGTCGCGCGCGCCTTCTCTTCCTCGCGCTGCTCGGTCATGCGGCGGCGATACGTGTCCCATTCCGCATGAAGGCGCAGGTAGCGGTCTTGCCAATCGGAAGCCTCCTGGCGTGCTTTCTCGAGCTCGTCGGCTGCCGCAGCTTCTTCCACAACGGCCTCTGCCTCGGCGATGATGTCGCCCTCGTCAAGCTCTTCGGCTTCGGCAGCTTCGACCGCAGGTTCACCAACCGCCTCGAACTCAGCGTCTGCAACCTCGCCTTCAGCCTCAGCTCTGGCCGACTTGGGCGCATCGGCTACTGCCGCAGCTTCCGCGCCCTCGGAAGTACCATCCTCGATGGGAATCTGAAACCCCTTGGCCTTGGAGTCCTTGTCCTTATGCTTGGCCATGGTTCTTATTTCCCTTCATCATCAAGGTCGATGACCTCGTAATCTGCCTCAATCGTGCCGTCATCGTTCTGGCCACCACGCTGCGCGCCAGCGCCCGCACCTGCCGCGCCTGCAGCCGCAGCTGCTGCAGCGGGGTCGAAGCCCTCAGCGCCACCCGTGGAGTAAACGATCTCGGCCAGCTTGTAACCTGCCTGCTGCAGCTTCTCCTGCGAAGCGCGGATGGCGTCGATGTCGTTGCCCTCGAGCGCGCTCTTGGCCTCGCTGATGGCCTCCTCGGCAGCCTGGCGCGCATCGGCCGGCACCTTGTCGCCGAGCTCGCGCAGCGTCTGTTCGGTCGCGTTGACGAGCGAGTCGGTCGTGTTGCGAACCTCGATCTCTTCCTTGCGCTTGGCATCCTCAGCCGCATTGGCCTCAGCATCCTTGACCATGCGATTGACTTCGTCATCGGACAGCGCCGTCGAGCCGCTGATCGTGATCTGCTGCTGCTTGCCCGTGCCCAGATCCTTAGCCGAAACGTTCACGATGCCGTTCGCGTCGATGTCGAAGGTCACCTCGATTTGCGGAACGCCACGACGTGCAGCCGGGATTCCGGAGAGCTGGAAGCGACCGAGCGTCTTGTTATCGTGCGCCATCGGACGCTCGCCCTGCAGAACGTGGATTTCGACGGACGTTTGGTTGTCTGCCGCGGTCGAGTAAATCTCGGACTTGCGGGTCGGAATCGTCGTGTTGCGCTCAATCATGCGGGTCATGACGCCGCCGAGCGTCTCGACGCCGAGCGAAAGCGGCGTCACGTCAAGCAGCAGGATGCCCTCGACGTCGCCGGACAGCACGCCGCCCTGAACAGCCGCGCCCATGGCCACGACCTCGTCGGGGTTAACCGACATGTTCGGCTGCTTGCCCGTCATGGTCTTGACGAGCTCCTGAACAGCAGGCATACGGGTGGAGCCACCGACCAGGATGACTTCGTCAATCTGGCTCGAAGAGTAGCCCGCATCCTTGAGCGCCTGCTCGACAGGCTTACGGCAGCGATCCAGCAAATCCTTGGTGATACGCTCGAACTCAACGCGGGTAAGCGTGTAGTCCAGGTGCTTCGGGCCGGATTGGTCGGCTGTGATGAACGGCAGGTTGATGTTGGTCTGCGACGTTGCAGAAAGTTCGATTTTAGCCTTTTCTGCCGCTTCCTTCAGGCGCTGCAGGGCCATCTTGTCGGCACGCAGGTCGATACCGTTGTCTGACTGGAACTTGTCGGCCAGCCAATCGATGACGCGCTGATCCCAGTCGTCGCCGCCCAGATGGTTGTCACCAGCGGTGGAGGCAACTTCGAACACGCCGTCGCCGAGCTCGAGGATCGAAACGTCGAACGTGCCGCCGCCCAGGTCGAATACGAGGATTTTCTCATCCTTGTTCGTCTTGTCAAGGCCGTAAGCCAGTGCCGCAGCAGTCGGCTCGTTGATGATGCGCAGAACCTCGAGGCCCGCGATCTTGCCAGCGTCCTTGGTAGCCTGACGCTGCGCGTCGTTGAAGTACGCCGGAACCGTAATGACAGCCTGCGAAATCGGGCCGCCGAGCTGCTTTTCGGCGTCGTTCTTCATCTTCTGAAGGACCATCGCCGAAATCTCCTCGGGCGTGTAATCCTTGCCCTCGATGTCGACAACCGCACGGCCATCCTTGCCAGGCTTGACGTTGTACGAAACGGTCTTGCGCTCCTCGGCGGTCTCATTGTAGGAACGGCCGATAAAGCGCTTGATGGAGCTTACAGTGTTCTCGGGATTCGTGACAGCCTGGTTCTTGGCGGCCTTGCCCACGACGCGCTCGCCATCCTTGCGGAAACCTTCAACGGACGGGGTGGTGCGATCGCCCTCGGCGTTGACCAGGATCTCGGGCTCCGAACCCTCCATAACTGCCATCGCCGAGTTGGTGGTGCCCAAATCGATGCCTAAAATCTTCGCCATGTTCTTACCTCTCATTCCTTTCGAATGTTAGTACCTATGATAGTAAATATCGCAATTCGCTTGCGTTATTTGGAACTATAAAATCTTAGTCATCGCGTGTCAAGTTTTCTTATTACGACGTCATAATCCCGTTACAAATGCGATATCTTGCCGCAATTCGTACAAGTCTAGACGAGCAGGGAAATGAGTTTTGCCCCTGGGGCGAGACTCACCGCCGGGGGCGCGGCCCGGGAAATGAGTTTTGCCCCTGGGGCGAGACTCACCGCCGGGGGGGGCGAGACTCATTTGAGAAAAAGAAAGGGGTCGGCATGTAGCCGACCCCGAGTAGATTTGGAAAACGTTCAGTTAGTCTTCCAGCACATCCGTGATTGCGCCCATGGGACATTCTTCAACGCACTCGCCGCACGCAATGCAGGCATCTTCATTGGCGACCTCGGCAACGCCGCCCAGGACCTCCAGAACTTCCTGCGGGCATGCGTCAACGCAGATGCCACAGCCAATGCACTCGTCGGATTCGATAACGGGATGAGCCATGCTGACTCCTTTCATGTACGCTTTGTTGTCCCCTTCAACCTCTGAGCGGCAAGATACCATTACTTCAAAGGAATGCAAGTAGATAATTGGTTTTTTCGGTGGTCAGTCCAGCAATCATCGAAACCCCATATCCCGCAGCGTGATGCTCGTCGAATGAGTCGCGCCCCAGGGGCGTAACTCATTCGACCGACGCATCGCCCATCAAGGAAGCCTCCAAACCCAAGCAGCATAGCATTTCGAGGCCTCACAGGCAGAAACGGAATGAGTCGCGCTCCAGGGATGATGCTCATTTCCAAATGAGTCGCGCCCCAGGGGCGTGACTCATTCGCCCGAGGCGCGACTCATCAAAAACGAATTGCTATCTAGGCGCTCTTGGAGGCGCTTTCGCTGCTTGCGCTGCTGGCGCTGGCGTTGGAGGCTTCTTCGGGTTCCTCTTCGACTGCAACGATTTCGGGCTCTGCGTCTTCGAGCTCAGAATCGGCATCGTTTCCCACTTCTACC
>CADBQL010000244.1 GCA_902796815.1 uncultured Coriobacteriaceae bacterium
CCGTTGTCCAAATAGGCGAATGGCCCGAAGCACACGGGCGTCGGACCAATTTCGCCCGATTGAGCTTCTGCCTGCTCGACGGAGGAACTCACCCAACGCCAGTACTGTTCATCGTCACGCGCATCTGGATCAGCCCCATCGGATAGCCAACGCACCCCGCAACCGCCCGTTCGCACCCAGCGTCCCTCGCCGGACGTAATCGGTGCCGCAATCCTGTCGCGCACAGCTTGACCCTCATCGTAGCGTGATCCCCGACCGCCATAGGCACCCGAAGCGGCTCCTGGATGTTCTCCGGAGTCCGCATGCGAGAACGCAGGATTAGCCTGCTCCGCCGGACTCAGGCGCAGCGTTCCTTCAAGCGCCGACTCCCATGCGCGATCGGATGCTAAGCCTCTATCCGCAGCGGTTTCGAGTGCATACCCGAGCTCGGTTGCGTCGTCATCCCGACGTTTCCGTTCGTGAACGCTGACATCCGCAGCATTCTCGAGGCTGACGGACTCCACGTCGGGAGAGCGCCAGCGCCTATCGGCAGCATGCACCATTCGACCCGTCACTTCCGAACCCATAGGCATAGCGCCGTATTCCTTCCCAATGAGCCGCAGTTCAGACTCCGCGCTCATTCTTCGGCGAGGCCCCATCTCCAAGCCACTTGTTTTAACTCTTTTCTAACGGCAAAAACGCCGTATACTATATTCATACGCCCGCATACGAAGCATCTTTGGGGGGCTCAACATGAGCAATGCATCTAGCGGCCTGGATTTGAACTACGCGAGCGACTTGCAGTTCATTCAATCCATGACTGAAAATGAAAAGTATTGGGATTGCATCCTCGACGCTAAGCTTGATTACCTGAACTACGGCAAAGACCCGCATGGCATCGATTGCGTACGCCCTGAAATCGCGGATTCGTGGATGCTATCGGATCAGAGAGGGCTCAACCCCGACGAGCTCAACATCGGAGAGCAAGTCTCGGAGGACTACTTCGAGATAGCATCAGCGAAAAATGCTCGTCTCATCAGCGCAGCTCAGCCCCTACTCGAAAGCATCGGATCGCTCAACATAAAAAACGACTACATCTTCGAGCTCATGGGCGTCGATGGACTGTCATACATTCAAATCGGAAACTTCGAGCTTCACCAGTTCGTCGGCCCGCGTTACCTCGTCAGCGAAAGCAATTCCGGAACAAACGCCCATTCCTTGAGCATGCAGTACAAGCGGCCGTTCGTGGTAATCGGACCGGAGCATTATTGCTTCGCGCTACACACGCTCATCGCTTGCGCGGCTCCGATTATCGACCAATTCGACAACGCCATCGGCGCGCTCTTGCTCACGCAGCCCGTTCCCGAAGACCCGTTTACCGCCCTTGACCGCAAGCTGCTTGTGCATGCCATGAGCCTGCTCTCGACGCTCGCGACGACGATCAGCGCTCAGCTGCGCCTGCGCTCCTATGATGACGAACTTGCAAGCGCCCAGCTCAAATACTCCAAGGCTTTCCATTCGGCCCAGCATTTCGAGGATATTTCCGAAAACCTCATCTCCACCATGAAAGAGGGGGTCCTCGTCCTCGACGGCGGCTTCACCGTCAGATACGCAAGCTCCGAAGCAGCCCACGTGTTCAACACGTCGCCTAAAGAGCTCGCAGGCATAAGCCTATTCGACCTGCTTGACAAGGATGACCAAAAGACGCTCGCCGATTTCCTCCTTCACGAGGCCGAAATCGAAACCGATATTGCCGAAAAACCCTACGTGCTCAAGGCCAAGCGCTTGAGCACCGAAACAGCCGACGTCGAGACGAACGGATTCATCCTTTCGATTAAAAAAATCGCATCAAAGAAGGCCAAACCTGCACTCGGCGCCTCGAAGAAAGTCGCAGGCGATGTCGCCACAACGACGTTCGACACTATCTTGGGTCGCAGCTGCCAAATTCAGAAGGCAAAAAACCTCGCAATTCGCTTTGCGCGTACATCCGAAAACATCCTGATAACCGGTGAAAGCGGCACTGGCAAGGAGCTCTTCGCGCAGGCGATTCACAACTACGCCCGCCCGAACGGTCCGTTCATCTCGATAAACTGCGCAGCCATCCCTCCCCGCCTTATCGAAAGCGAGCTGTTCGGCTACGAGTCTGGCAGCTTCACCGGAGCGGACAAGGGCGGCAAGCCCGGTAAAATCGAACTTGCCGACTGCGGCACGCTCTTCCTCGACGAAATCGGCGACATGCCACTCGAGCTGCAAGCCACGCTACTGCGCGTACTCGAGAACAAACGCGTCGTGCGCATCGGGGGATCGAATTACAAGCAAGTTGACTTCCGCCTCATCGCGGCAACCAACCAGGACCTTAACAGCCATGTTGCCATGGGCCAGTTTCGCGAGGACTTGCTGTATCGACTATCGGTGCTCTCGATCCAGCTGCCGCCTCTGCGCAACCGCGTAGGCGACGCCCTGTTCTTCGCACGCTACTTCCTTAACGAATGCCAGGTAAAAACCGACAACGGGCCCGTCGAACTTTCGAGCGATGCCCGTCATTTCGTCGAGACGTACCGATGGCCGGGAAACGTCCGCCAACTCAAACACGCCATGTACTCGGCGTATTACACGAGCGAGAACGGCATCATCAACATCGACGATTTCCCTGCCTACATCGTCGAGGACCTCGACATCCTCCCTTCGGCGTCATCCCAAAACAAATCATTTTCGACTATCAAGGTCCCTCAGGCGACGTTTGGTGCCACCCCCTCCGGCGCGGCACCCATTCTCCCCACGCTCTCGCTCGAAGAGCTCGAGAAAATCGCCATTAGCCAAGCTCTCGAACGGTGCGCCGACAACATCGCCGAAGCAGCCGAGATTCTAGGCATCAGCAAGGCCACGCTTTACCGAAAGATCAAGGCAATCAAGCGCTAGCAACCTGCGAGATGGGCTTTATCCCAGAGCAAAGCCCATCTCGCAGATGAGTCTTGCCCCAGGGGCAAGACTCATCGCCTATCGCCGTTAAGCGTCCGAACCGTCGGCGGCGTACTGTTTAACGAACATGAGCAACGCCGCTGCCGCTACGCACACAGCTAGAATCACCCACGATGCAACCGTCCAACCAGCGGCGTCAACAACAGCGCCGATGACGGGCGGGCCGAGCAAGATGCCCACGTTAAAGCCGATGGAGACGACGCCCAATGCCACGCCTGCGAGCTCGGGCTTCTTCACCGTCTGGGCAGTCATGGTCCACAATACGCATGGGAAGCTCGCATCGACGAACGGGTAGATGATCACGAACGGGAGTAGGAACAGCGGAGTTCCCATGTTCATTCCCCAGACCGATACAACACCGAACAATGCAAGCGCGATGGCGCCAAACATCTTGCGATTGCGAATCTTGTTCAAGAGAGCGCCCACGATAACCGCAGCGATTACGCCTCCGAGCGAAAAATAGCCGACCCACATGTTCGCATCGCCTTCGGACATGTTGAAAATCTGGGACCAGCACGTAGCAATCCAGTTGACGAAACCGAAGCAGCCAACGCAGAACAACATGGTCACGGCCGACATGATCCAGGCATACGGCGACTTCATGCCCTCTGCAAGTGACACATCCTCGCTTTCGACATCGGCATAACTGTCTTCGGGACGCGGGCTCTTAACGCAAAGCACGTAGAAGACGAGCGCGACGACGCAAGCCGCCAGGCCGAACCACCACATACCCTGCCAACCGAAGTTCGTCGTGAGCACGCCACCCAGGAAGAACATGATGGCCTGCGCACCCATTTGATAAGCCGCCCAAATGCTCATGGGAAGGCCACGCTTGGTCTCGGGAAACCACATGGCAATAATGGATGGACCGATAACTGACATGAGGCCCACGCCAACGCCCTCGACAACACGCGATGCCATGAGCACGGGAATGCTCGTGGTCATAACGCCGATGAGCGAACCGATGACCGCGCAAACCAAGGCGATAACGCCGCCTTTCTTCGGACCGAGCTTATTCAGCACGATTGATGCGGGTATTGCCATAACGATGCCGACGAGCGAGAACAAGGAGCTCAGCCATCCCGCCGTCGCCATGTCGATGCCAAACGCTCCTTGGAGCGTCGTCATGCAGGGGGCCACCTTGTTTTGCACCAGAGCCAATGCGATTCCAGCGAAAATGGTCGCGAGCGCGATGACCCATGCCCGTTTCGTATTCATTGCTTTCTTACTCTCCCATCGTAGTACATAGCCGCGTCAGATCCGTATGTCGCCGCTGTGCGTTACAAGCAACGGGCTGACCGGCTACCCGCAACTTGTAACGCATAGCGGCAACATGCAGCACTAGCCGCTGACGAAGAGGGGACGGCCTCATGACCGCCCCCTCACTCGCGGTGTACAAGCCGGTCATAATCCTCTTGCACACAAAAGACTCTGCATCTGCGCCTCAACGCGCATTTCGCTTATTCCGCCAGCTCGGCAGCACGTGCGGCCTCGGCCTCGATCTTGAGATTCTCATCGTCGTACGTCTTGACGAACGCGAAGAGAATGGCACCGACGACCGCTGCAGCGACTAGGGGAATCGTGGCCGTCGACCAACCGTAGTTCTCGATGAAGAATCCGGTAATCGGAGGGCCGAGCAGCGTGCCGATATTCAGGCCGACATTAAGGATGCCGATTGCCGTTCCAGCATATTCGGGCTTCTTGGCCGTAGAAGGAGTGACGGTCCAATACACCGTGGGAATCATGCCTTCCAGGAACGGATAAATGATGATGAACGGAATGATAAGCGCCGGGTTGTCCATACGGAAGCACAGGAACAACACGATGGTGTACAGCGCGAAGCCAAGCGTTCCGACCCAATGACGGCTCTGGAGCTTGACCTTGTTGAGCAGCCAACCAACGAAGATAACCATCGGAATCTCAATCGCATAGAGGATTGACACCCACAGGTTGGACTGGTTCATATCGCCGCCCGTAAACGTCTGCGCCCAGTACAGAGAAATGTAGGTCGCAAAACCGAAGCAGCAGAACGTGAAGATGACGCCACACAACGTGATGAGCCAAGTGGAACCGGATTTGAAGGCCTCGCCGAAATGGAATTCGTCGTCAGCCTCGCCCAGGGCGTAATTCGGGGCACCCTCGGGCGGATCGTCGACCTTCATCTGGTACAAGACCAACACGATGACACAGAAAATGCACGTAAACCACCATACAGCCTGCCAACCGCCGAGCTCGACAAGCGGAACGCCGATGAGGAACAGCAACGTCTGAGAGCACATCATCCACGAGCCCCACAGCCCCATCGGCAACCCGCGCTTCTCAGGCGGGAACCATTCCGATATGACCACGGGCCCGACAACGGCAATCATGCCCACACCCGTGCCCTCGATGACGCGCGTGACCATCATCATGGGCAGGTTTCCATCCGAAAACGCGCCGATAGCCGAGCCAACAGCAGCGCACGCAAGCGCGATGACGCCGATTTTCTTGGAGCCGAGCTTGCGCATCAACTGCGAAGCTGGGATGGCCGTGATCATGCCCATGATCGTGAAAACCGAGGTCAGCCAACCGGCATCAGTCTCGCCGATACCAAAGTCAGTCATGATGACGTCAATGACCGGCGGAACCTTGTTCTGCACGTTTGCGAGGGCAAAGCCGCCGAAAAACGCGATGATGACGATTGTCCACGCTGCAGCAGTTTTTTGCTTTTTTGTCATGCCCCCTCCTTAAAAGAATCGCTTCAATTTATTAGTAATTGTATTGCCGCCCCAGCGAGCCGGGGCACGGCTCGCGTTATGTATGGCTGTAGGGACGGCTGCCCGAAATCTGCGGAAGATATTGGATTCATGCACCTGGGAAGGTGCGATTGCAATCCGCTCTCCTAAAGACGATTCTTTCGGGAAGAACACATGCTAGGCACTTTCGATCTGACACAGTAATCCCCTCTCAACCGCAAATAAATATGCAGGAGAACTAGGGCTTTAACTTACCCAATAGATACTGCGGCGCCAACGTCGTCGGCAGCTGCAGCTTTCCCGAATGCGTGACCGCATTTCTTGCAGGTCGCACGCGTTCCCAACACGTAGCCTCCGCATTCGGGGCAAATCTTGATACGTCCCGTCCGTACGCATTCCTTGCACAGCGGCTTCTCGAACGGCGAGCATAGAAAGCACGCTTTCTTGACTTCCGTGTTCAGGTGAGTAACCACCGCGCTCTCGTCATGAACGATCGGTGTGCCGCACTTTGCGCAAACCTCTCGCTCATACGGGTTGTATCGCCCGCAAACCGGGCATTCAACGGGGAACTTGATAACCGCTTTCTTATGGCAGCGATTGCACCACGGGCTGCATGTTCTACAATTGGGCATAGCGACCCCTTCCCTACACGCAGCTAAAAAGCGACTTAGACCGTCGGAGGCTTCGGCGCGCCAGGAGCCTTCGGGGCGCCAGGAGCGGCAGGGGCACCAGGAGCGGCAGGAGCATTACCCAGGCCCTGAGGCTGAAGCGAGATCTGCGGCTTCATGCCACCTGCAGCGACATTTGCTGCGCCGGCGTTGGCGGCTTCCTTGGACGCCGTCAGGTCAGCACCGCACTTCTGGCACGTGTCGTTGGTCGGCTTGTTGAAACCACCGCACTCGAGGCACTTGACGATGGTGACGGAATTAGCTGGTCTGTAGCACATAGTATCTCCTAACATAGTACTGGTGCCCCGCCTCGGGTGGCGAGGCGCCAGATCAGATCAGTAGTTCAGAGGTTCTACTGCTCGGGCACGAACACCCAGGAGCGAGGAGTTTCCTCAGCAAGCTTGGTCATTTCCTCAAGGGAGCCAAACTTCATGCAAGCGGCCTGGCAGTGATGCACGCAGGTCGGGAGCTTGCCCATGCCGATACGATCGGCGCACATGTCGCACAGCGAGGTGAAGACGGGCAGGTAGTTGTACTCGTACTTGCCGCTCGGCAGCATGCGCGGACCGTCCTCGAACAGCTTCACGCCATAGACACCCTCGCCGAAGTTGTGCTCGACCTTGCAGGCCATCTCGCAGGAATGGCAGCCGGTGCACCAGGTGTAGTCGATAAACAGAGCTTTCTTCTCAGCCATAGTTACTTAGCCTCCCCCGTGTTGATGACGCGCTCGGTCATCGCGGCATCATTTTCTTTGGTAACCGGATAGATCTTGCAGATCTGGTTGGCGTACGGGGCACCGTACAGCGTCGGACCGGTAACACCCTGGACAGTCAGGTTGTTGATGTTGCAGTCGAATACGCCAAACAGGCTCGGGTACGCACCCTCACGCTCGGGGAACCACCAGCCGTGCTCGGAACGCACGGTGTCGGGCTTGAGCGACGGGTTGATGCGGACACGCTGCTTGCACTTGCCGCGCATGTTCTCGACCCAAATCCAGTCGCCTGCGCACACGCCGATCTTGGCGGCGGTGTCGGGATGGAGGTCGGTCAGCGGATCCGGATGCGATTCACGCAGACGCGGAACCATGCGCTCCTCGGAGTGGAAGTACTCCCACGTACGAGCGCCGGTGGTGAGCACGTACGGATACTCCTCGAACAGTTCCGGCGTGGAGACCGGGGACTCAGGCGGCTCCTCGTAGTAGGGCAGCGGATCGAAGCCCCAAGCCTCGAACAGGGTGTTGTACAGCTCGCAGCGACCCGTGTTGGTGTTGAAGCCAGGCATGCCGTCGTCACGCAGCCAGCCGAGCTCGTACTTGCGGTACGCCCAGTCGTCCGGCCAGTCGATGACCTTCTCGCACAACTCGGGGAAAGTCTCGTCGGTCTTGTGCGGCCAACCAGCATGGAAGCGGTTGCCTGCCTGAATCCACCAGGTCATGAGCTCGATATCGTCGTTCCACGGGAAGCGCTCGGGATGCAGGCGCTTGCCGAGCTCGAGGATGATCTGCTCGTCGGACTTGGCCTCGTAGTAGTC
>CADBQL010000245.1 GCA_902796815.1 uncultured Coriobacteriaceae bacterium
CGCTTACGAGCATAACAAGCGTGGAACGGGGCACGTGAAAGTTTGTGATCAGGGCATCGACGACATGGAATTCGCTTCCAGGGAGCAGGTAGAGCTGGGTTGAAGCACGCTCGCAAGGTATGACGCGACCGCGTTCGGCGTTCCAGGCGCTTTCGAGGCTGCGCACGCTTGTCGTGCCTACGGCGATGACGCGACCCCCAGCGGCTTTTGTCCGCTCGATTGCTTCGGCCGTACGTTCGGGTACGGTGTAGTACTCGGTGTGCATCTTATGAGCTTCGGGGTCGTCCTCGTCGACGATACGGAACGTGTCGAGGCCCACTTCGAGTTCGACGGTTTCCCATCCTGCTCCAAGGGCTTTGATGCGGTCGATAAGCTCGGGGGTAAAGTGAAGGCCTGCAGTTGGGGCCGCTGCCGAGCTTTCGCGTCGCGAGTAAACGGTCTGATACAGTTCTTCGTCGCCTGCGTAATCTTTGATATAGGGAGGAAGCGGCGTGTGGCCAACGGCATGGAGCGCCTCGTCGAGAGAGGGGAGCGTCGTCGTGAGATGTGCTATGCGCTCACCTCGTGTGCCGTTTTTGGCCCAATCCACAACTTCGGCAGAAAGCACTACGTTTCCTGCGGTATCAGAAAAATCAACGATAGCACCGCTACCGGGCTTCAGGCGTTTGCCTGGCTTTACGAGTACTTCCCAATACCCTCTGCCGGGCATGCCTCCTGCGTAGTCGAGCGCTTCGCGCAGCAGGAAGATCTCCGCAGCACCACCGGTTCCCCGCTTGAAGCCAAGCAATCGGGCGGGAAGCACGCGTGTCTCGTTGACGATGAACAAGTCGTTTGGGCGTACATAATCAACTATATCTCGAAAAACGCGGTCCTCGAGAGCGCCCGTGTTTCGGTCCATGACCAGGAGTCGACACGCGTCGCGTACGGAGGCGGGCTCTTGCGCGATGAGCTCGGATGGCAGTTCATAATCGAAGTCGGATGTTTTCATAGGTGCCTCTTCACGGTGATTTGGGCGAACAGCTTGTACGGGCGCGATTAGCCGCAACCCAATAACATCCATTCAGCCGCATCCTCAAAGTTAGTCTTTTTTGCGTCCTCTATTGTAGGGTATACTAATCAGGTTGTTCAAAAAGATCGTGAGGAGCGCGTAATGCCGACAAAAGAAGAGCGCAAGAAGGAAGCCCAGAAGCATATTGGCTTGGTGAAAGGCGTATTTGGTAGCGACACCGCCAAGACAATCGAGTCTGTCGTTTTATACGAAGACGGAGAAGGTCGTGATTTGGAGCTCCCTGAAGCGCGGTTCGAGCAGACAAAGGTTTCGGTTGAGCGGATTGATGCAGCCGAGGCGGTCGTGAGTGCAAAAGGTAAGGCATGCGTGCTCGATTTTGCTTCATATCGTTATCCGGGTGGAGGTTATGTCAACGGTGGATGGGCCCAGGAAGAGGCCCTGTGCGCTGCGAGCAACTTACTTCCCGTACTCGAAGGGTTGCGTGACGTGTACTATGAGCCAAATCGCCATACGATGCGCGGCGGGTTGTATTCTGATCGCTCTATGTATTTGACTGATGTGGTCTTTACGGTAGAAGGCAAGATGAAGAAGCGCGATGTTATCGTGTGCGCAGCCGTCAACAGGCGTTTTGCTTTGGAAAACAATCGCTCCGAGACCGAGTGCGACATTGACATGACTCATCGCGTGCATGCCGTTATGGGTATCGCTGCCGCCCATGAGATTGACACGCTCGTTCTCGGCGCGTTCGGCTGCGGTGTTTTTGGAAACGACCCTACCAAGGTCGCGATTCTGTTCCGCGATTGGCTCGAGGCTCATCCCGGTCAGTTTGAGACAGTGGTCTTCGCAATTCCAGGTGGACCTAACCTGGATGCGTTCATGAAGGTCTTCCCTCACGAGCAGGAGGATAAGCCCAAGAATGAACCGCTGACCATTGACAGTGGGGAAGACGATTTCGACGAGGACCTTTGGCGTTACGACCTGCATGAGCACGATGGCCGTTGGCTGTTCGACTAGGGATGCGCTTGGCTATGCACATGGGTGCTGTCATTTGGGCATCGATTGTTATAGGGATGGAGCGGATATATGGGATTTTCCAAAAAGCCCGTTAAGGGTATGACTGATTTTTTGCCGGGTGATGTGCGCCTGCGCGATTCGGTGCTTGCAGAGATTAAGCGCACATACGCTCAATACGGCTTCGCGCAGATCGAAACGCCGTGCATGGAGCATATCGGAAACTTGACGTCTAAACAGGGCGGTGACAACGAAAAGCTCATTTTTAGAATCGAGAAGCGCGGTGCAGCATTTGAGCGCGCATGGGAGTCGGGCAACCGCGACGAACTCGTCGATAACGGATTACGTTATGATTTGACTGTTCCGCTATCGCGTTTCTATGCGAATAACAAAGAGCAGCTTCCGTCTCCGTTCAGGGCGCTGCAAACCGGTCCGGTATGGCGTGCCGATCAGCCGGCAAAGGGGCGTTTTCGCCAATTTGTCCAATGCGACATCGATGTGCTCGGCGATGCGACGAACCTGGCCGAAATAGAGCTGATCACAGCCACTTCTGCGGCGCTTTCACGCGTGCTTGGAAAGGCGGGCATCGCATCGTTCACCGTTCATGTAAACGACCGTCGAATTCTGCGAGCCGCTGCGCTCAAGGCCGGGTTTGCCGAAGACGAGATTGCAGGCGTGCTCGTAACGCTCGACAAGCTCGACAAGATCGGCTTTGACGGCGTGGAAGCTGAATTGCTTGCCAATGGGGCCGAACCGAGCGTCGTCGCTTCCTATCTCGACTTTTTCCGTAAAGGCGTAGACGAGGCGCACTGCTCACCGTTCTGCGAGATGGTCGATGCAGAAGGTCTTTCCGATGTGAGCGCGAACCTCGACGAGATTATCGGATCAGCCTCAGCGCTTACGGGCGAGGGAGTGCAGGTAAAATTCGACCCGACGCTTGTCCGCGGAATGGGATACTATACTGGACCAATCTTCGAAGTCACGGTCGACAACTTCGGCATCTCGATTGCGGGCGGCGGTCGTTATGACGAAATGATTGGAAAGTTTTCGGGCGAAGATGTGTGTGCATGCGGCTTCTCGATCGGATTCGAGCGCATCATCGCTGTCCTCAAGGATGCCGGCATCGAAGATCTTGCTGACGATGCGGCTAAGGGCGGGGTTGCGTTCCTTATCGACGCGAAAGCCGGAACCGAGAAGCGTCGCGAAGCGCTCATTGCTGCGCAGGCCCTGCGTTCGGAAGGTCGCAACGTTGCCGTGCTGCCGATGCGCAAGAACATGAAGCGCCAAATCCAAACCCTGGAAGGCGAAGGGTTTACCGAGTTCAACAAAGTGTATGCCCAATAAAGATTTGAGGCAATGAGGCGAGGCAGTCCGCTCAATGGGGCAGGGGTCTGACCCCTGCCCCATTTAATTGAACAAGTCAGTCGAAAGGTAGCGTTCGCCGGTGTCGGGAAGGATGGCGACGATGAGTTTGCCTTCATTCTCGGGACGTTCGGCGAGCTTGTGTGCGGCTGCTACTGCGGCGCCTGCAGAAATGCCCACAAGCAAGCCATCGCGTGCGGCAAGCTCTCGCGCGGCTGTGTAAGCTTCCTCGTTTTCTATCGTGATAACCTCATCGAGTATTGTGATGTCAAGCGTATCTGGAACAAAACCTGCGCCGATGCCCTGTAGGCCGTGCGCGCCAGCCGTGCCTCCAGAAAGGACTGGCGATCCAGCTGGCTCGACTCCGACGACCTGGATTGCGGGGTTTTGTTCCTTCAGATAAGCACCCGCGCCTGAAATTGTTCCACCCGTGCCGACGCCTGCCACGAGGATGTCGACGGCACCATCGGTATCGTGCCAAATCTCAGGGCCGGTTGTCTCGGCATGAGCAGCCGGGTTGGCGGGATTGGTGAACTGGCTGGGTATGAACGAGTTATCGATTTGCGTAACGAGCTCATTTGCCTTCTCGATGGCGCCCTGCATTCCTTTGGCGCCTTCGGTCAGCACAATTTCGGCACCGTAAGCATGGGCGAGCGCGCGCCGCTCTGCTGACATGGTTTCTGGCATCGTCAGAATTAGATGCATTCCTCGCGTTGCTGCGATAGCAGCAAGCCCGAGGCCTGTGTTTCCTGAGGTGGGCTCAATGAGTACGGTGTTCCTATCGATTTTCCCCTCGGCTTCGGCGGCGTCGAGCATCGAGAGGGCAACACGGTCCTTTATCGAGCCTGCGGGATTGAAGAATTCGACCTTTCCGACGAGAGTTGCTCTCAGGTCATGGGTTTTCTCGTAGTGAACGAGCTCTACGAGCGGTGTGTTGCCGATGAGCTCGGCGATGCTCTTGTAAATTGTCATGTCAGTGTCCTCCTTGAGGCTTCGAGCAGGCTTGGCGGCGTTATAGGTGGTTGAGCTCAATGATTAACAGGGTTATTTTGCAACTTATCTAGCCAAATGGGTTGGTATACGCCTTAGTGCTCGTTTTTAGAACTAAAGCGTTCGTACTGCCTATTGTATGTTTCCGTAAGGAGCATGCTTATGGGAATACTGCACTATAGAATTTTTAAACAATCGCGTGCCCTATAGGTGCGTTTTTCTTGATTGAGCTGTTCAAGTGTCCGAGAATTTTACGCAGCGAGTTTTCTGCATAGCTTTCCGGTTCATGGATGGAGGGGCGCATGGAGCTTCATTTGGAGCGTTTGCCAAAATCACTTGAGTTGGCACGGAAGGGTGATAACGCCGTGCTGCGTTACATCGACGAGAGATTGCTGCCTGGTGAACTGAGAATAGACGAAACCGATGACTGGAAAGTTGCTGTCGAGGCAGTAAAGACGCTTGCGATTCGAGGAGCGCCGGCGCTCGGTATCGCAGGAGCGGCGGCATTGACGCTCTGGGTGCAACAGGCGTGCAATTCGGATGATCTCGCTCGTATTGCAGAAGAGATCGCATCCGCGCGTCCTACGGCAGTAAATCTGCGGTGGGGAGTCGAGCGAGCGTTGACAAGATTGAAGGAGCTGTCCTGTCCATCTATGGAGATGGCTGCAAGCGCGCTTTTTGATCTCGTACAAGCTATGCAGGATGAAGATGAGCGTGCGAACCGAGCTATGGGCGCCCATGGCGCAGCTTTGCTCGAGCAAGGCGCGAAGGTGCTCACGCACTGCAATGCGGGAAGCCTTGCGACATATTATTATGGCACGGCACTCGGAGTCGTGTACGCAGCTGCTGAGCAAGGAAAGATAGCGCGGGTATATGCCGACGAGACGCGACCGGTCGGACAGGGCGCGCGCATGACGGCATGGGAGCTTGCGCGTGTTGGCGTTCCCGTAACGCTGATTTGCGACAATATGGCGGCAAGCCTCATGGCGCAGGGGAAAGTCGATGCTGTTATTGTGGGCGCCGACCGCATTGCCCGCAACGGAGATACCGCAAACAAGATTGGCACGTACGGTGTCGCAGTGCTCGCACAAGCGCACGGCATTCCGTTCTACGTCGCCGCTCCTACGTCGACAATCGATTCAAATCTCGAAAACGGGTCTCAAATTATTATCGAGCAACGTTCTGCCCAAGAGGTTTTGCGCGATCCGATCGAGGGCGTAGATGTTTATAATCCCGCCTTCGACGTAACGCCCGCTCGTTTGATAACGAGAATCATCACCGAAAACGGAGTGTATGAGCCTCAATCACTTTTTGCTTCATGAGACCATGCGCGTGGAGATGAGTTTTTCCTGAGGCGCTATGAGTCTCGCCCCTGGGGCATGACTCACTCATATAATCTCCACAATGAGTTTCGCCCCTGGGGCGTAACTCATTAAACGGGTATAATCGCCTTTCGTGTTTACTCTCGACAACATACGCAGTGCATTCCGTGCAGCCGTGCCAATCATGCTCGGTTATGTCGCGATTGGTATCCCGTGCGGGATTCTCTCTGCGTCAATTGGGCTGAATGCACTGCAAGTGTTCATGATGTGCGCTTTGTTTTATTCGGGTGCTGGACAGTTCATGATTCCGAACATGTGGCTTGCTGCCTCGCCAATTGCGTCGATCATCGCGAGCGTGTCGTTCGTCAACACGCGTCAAATGCTGTACTCAGCTGCGTTCGCGCCTTGGTGCGAAGGCGCTTCGAAAAGGCTCGCGTTCTGGTTTGCGGCAACGGTGACTGACGAGAGTTTCGGCGTGAACATGAAGCAATTCGAGCTCGGGGGCTGGACACCTGAACAAGCTACGTTCGTCAACATTTTTTCACAGTCTTCTTGGACGGCATCATGCGTCGTCGGTGTCATAATCGGAAACGCCATCGGAATACCGCTTGCTATTGCCGCCTTTGCAATGACCTCAATTTTCATCTGTCTGCTCGTGACGCAAAACATTACAAAAGCCAACGTTGTTGCTGCAGCGTGTGCTGCCATCGGCGTATTTGCGTGTAAGTGCGCAGGTCTTGCCGGGCCGGCGATTTTCCTCGGCGCCCTCATTGGAGTCGTATGCGCCATCGTGTTCTCACGCGTGTGCGAAAGGATCCAGCGATGATGTCGTCAGCAGTTTCGGCGCTTGTCGCAATAGTCGCAAATTCGCGTGCGCAGGTGGGGGCAGCATAATCATGGAGCCGATTACCTGGATGGAGTTTTGGATCGTGTTCGGCGTTTGCGCCATCACGATGCTTGCATGTCGCGTGCTTCCGCTGTTCGTGCTCAAAGGTCGCGAACTTCCCGAGCGTGTGAGCGAGGCACTTGGCTTCATTCCCTCGGCTGCGTTTGCTGCACTTGTTGCAAACGATCTACTGACGCCTGGAATGTTCGATGCGGGTCTTTGGCCTGCGGCGGCGCCCCTCGCCGCGGCGCTTGTCGTCGTGGTAGTAGCGCGTCTTACCAAGTCGCTGCTCTGGTGCGGAATCGCTGGAGTCGCAGCATATGCCCTGTTCATGATGATATAGGGTAAAATTATCTATGCGAATCGTCTCAAGTTGGAATCTATTGCGGTAAATGCGTACGCATGATGTGGCAAAAAATGAGACTCTCTTTCGGTCACATCTTGCGTTTCATGCGTCTTGCAACCCAAGAAGTTGTGAATTTTCCGTCACCGTGCAATAGTGCTTGCATAGCATCTGGACTGGCGATATACTAACAAATCGCGTCTGGAAACAGTTGCCGGGTAACCGGTTGGGTTGAGGTTATAGAAGGAACGGACATGGACATCATTCGTGCTATCGAACAACAGCAGATCAAACAGGATCTTCCCGATTTCAACGTAGGCGATACCGTCAAGGTGCACTATCGCATCACCGAGGGCAACCGCGAGCGTATTCAGGTTTTCCAGGGTGACGTCATTCGTCGTCATGGTCATACGAGCCGCGAGACCTTCACGGTGCGCAAGATTAGCTTCTCCATTGGCGTGGAGCGTACCTTCCCTGTTCATTCGCCGAAGATCGACAAGATTGAGGTCATGCGTCGCGGCGATGTGCGTCGCGCCAAGCTGTACTACCTGCGCGACAAGGTGGGCAAGGCTGCCAAGATCAAG
>CADBQL010000246.1 GCA_902796815.1 uncultured Coriobacteriaceae bacterium
GGCAGATCTCATCACGGTGCGTGGGGCCAAGTTGCTCGGCGAGGCCGACGTCATCATCTATGCGGGTTCGCTCGTGAACCCCCAGCTTCTGGAGTATGCCAAGGAAGGGTGCGAGATTCACAATTCCGCGCATATGACCCTCGAGGAAGTTGTGGCGGTCGAACGTGCTGCCGAAGAAGCGGGAAAGATGTGCGTGCGCTTGCATACAGGCGATCCTTGCCTGTACGGCGCGCATCGCGAACAGATGGATCTGCTCGATGAAGCTGGCATCGAATACGATGTCGTGCCGGGCGTTTCGTCGTTCTGTGGAGCGGCAGCGGCGCTCAAGGCTGAATACACGCTGCCGAACGTTTCGCAGTCGGTCATCATCACGCGCATGGAGGGTCGCACGCCCGTGCCCGATGGCGAAAAGCTGCGACTCATGGCGTCGCACGGTTGCACGATGGTGCTGTTCCTGAGCACGAGCTTACTCGAGGGCGCTGTCGAGGAGCTGCTCGCCGGCGGCTATACTGCCGATACTCCTGCAGCCATTGTCTATAAGGCCACGTGGCCCGATGAGCAGGTATGGCACTGCACGGTTGGCACGCTCGTCGAGACGGCGCGCGAAGCTGGCGTCAAGAACACGGCTCTCATCACGATCGGCGGCTTCTTGGGCGATGCGTACGAGCGCTCGCGGCTTTACGATCCGACGTTCACGCATATGTTCCGCGAGGCGAGCGAGTAGGGCGATGGACGTTGCCCCTGAATGAGTTTTGCCCCAGGGGCGCGACTCATCGGGACAGGCCTTTCTCCGGGATGTGCCCGAATATGAGTTTTGCCCCAGGGGCGTGACTCACCCCGCGAGTCGAACGAGAATGAGTTTTTCCCCTGGGGCGAAACTCATCGGGGCAGGCTTTGCGTCAAGAAATGAGCCTTGCCCTTCGAGGAGCAGCTCATTTGCAAGATTGGAAGAGCGCGATGAAACAACCGAGTGCGTCGGACGGTGAAATCCGCGAAGCTGCGGATCGAGCCGCACGCGATAACGGTGAACAACTCAATGATGATGCTGCGGAAAAGCCCGCGCAGACGATATGCGCGCTCATCGCGTTCACCCGTACGGGTTGCGAACTCGCGATGGCGCTGGTCGAACGCTTGAAAACGCAGGCTGCATTCGCGCAAACGTCGTTTTCGGTGGCTGGACCGGCGCGGTTCGCCGGCGAGTTGGGCATCGATGTGTACGAGAGCTTGGGCGCATGGACGGCCGCGCAGTTTTCCCATGCAGATGCCCTCGTGTACATAAGCGCGACTGGGATTGCCGTGCGAGCGATTGCGCCGCACGTGCGTGATAAGTTCAGCGATCCGGCTGTTGTGAGCGTCGACGAGGCGGGACGCTTTGCGGTGCCGCTGCTCTCGGGTCACGTTGGGGGAGCGAACGAGCTCGCGCGGGCTGTCGCGCTCGCGACGGGAGGCCAGGCGGTCGTTTCCACCGCTACAGATGTGAACAGGTTGTTTGCCGTTGACGAGTGGGCGGCGCGGCGCGGATACACCATCGTCGAGCGTGCGGTCGCCAAGCAGATATCGGCGCGGTTGCTCGAGGGCGGTTCGGTCGGGTTCGCGTCGGATTTTGATTTGGACTGGGATGTGCCAGCTGGTGTGATTGCGATTGCGGGCGGAAATACTAGCGCTCAGGCGGAAGGCGAAAATTTAGAAGCGCAAGCGGATGACCGTGCATGTGTTGAGACGCCTGACGTGGGCTTTGTCGTTTCGCTCGACGAAACGTGCCAACCTTTCCAACACACGCTTCACTTGGTGCCGCGCGTCGTGACCGTCGGAGTTGGGTGTCGTCGTGGAACCGAGCTTTCTGCGGTTTCTGGCGCGGTGGATGCAGCGCTCGCGGCGGCTCGTGTGTCGCCTCGCGCGGTTGTGGCCCTCGCCTCGATTGACGTCAAAAGCGATGAGCGCGCTCTTCACGAATTAGCGCACGAACGCGGCTGGGACCTGCGGTTTTACACGGCAGATGAGCTTGCTGCAGTGCCGGGTGACTTTGCGGCTTCGGAATTCGTTAAGCGTACCGTCGGTGTCGACAACGTTTGTGAACGCTCAGCCCTCGCGCAAGGCGGGCGTCTTCTGTTAGGAAAGCAATCGGGTAACGGCGTGACCGTCGCCCTCGGCATGACATAAAGTCGGGTTTTTTGTCATTAAGCAAAATAGTCAACTATAACTAAAAGAACGAATGACAAAAAACCCGACTTTATGTCATAGAAAGGAACGAGAAATGAGTGAAACGAGTGGCAAGCTGTACGTAGTCGGTCTCGGGCCGGGCGGTGCGCAGGACATGACGGGCAGCGCCCGGGCGGCGGTCGAGGCATCGGACCTCATCGCCGGCTACACGGTTTACGTCGATCTGCTCCGAGACGAGTTTCCGCAGAAGGAAATCTTGACGACGCCCATGCGCAAGGAAGTCGATCGTTGTCGCAAGGCGCTCGAGGCTGCTGCCGGGGGGCGCAGCGTCGCGATGGTGTGCTCGGGAGATCCAGGCGTATACGGCATGGCTGGGCTTATCTTCGAGCTTGCGCAGGAGTTTCCGCCTGTCGATATCGAGGTCATTCCTGGCGTTTCGGCCTCGACGGGTGGCGCGGCAGTGCTCGGCGCGCCGCTCATGCACGATTGGTGCACGATTTCGCTTTCGGATCTGCTCACTCCATGGGAAAAGATCGAGCAGCGTCTGACGGCCGCCGCGCAAGCAGATTTCGTCATCAGTCTGTACAACCCTTCATCTCACAAGCGCCCCGACTACCTCCAGCGCGCTTGCGATATCCTGCTCGCTGCTGGCAAGGCGCCCGAGACCGTGTGCGGCACGGTGCGCAACATAGGACGCGAAGGTCAAGAAGCTCATGTCATGACGCTCGCCGAACTGCGCGACACGCAAGTGGACATGTTCACCTGCGTTTTTATCGGCAATTCCCAGACAAAGGAGATCGATGGCCGCATGGTGACTCCGCGTGGCTATCTCCAGCGCTGAATATGACATAAAGTCGGGTTTTTTGTCATTAAGCGTTTTGGTCATTGATTCGCAAGCGTTTGGCCGAAGTTGTTTTTAACGATACGAGCAAGATGCCGATGCAGAACATCCAAATAAAAGGCCTGAGAAACACCCGCGATTTGGGCGGATTGCCGACTGAGCGTGGCGTTGTCGTGCGCTCGGGGCTTCTGTTGCGGGGTGGGCATCTGCATGACGTTGATGAGCGCAGCGCAGCCAAGCTTCAATCGGCCTACCAAGTGCGCCATATCATCGACTTGAGAACCGACATCGAACGTGACGAAAAGCCCGACGCCCCGATTCCCGGAGCGCGCTATTACCACCTGCCCATACTTGAGGCGGCGACTGTGGGAATCACGCACGAACAAGCTTCTGACGACCGGGCATCGCTGCTTGCGCGCTTGCCCGACATTCGCGAGCTTTACGCGAGCATGGTGGTAGGCGATGCTGCCGAGCGTTTATCGAGCGTGGTGCGTCTCATTGTTGAGGCTGGCACTTGCAACGAGCCTGTTCTTTTCCACTGCACCGAGGGAAAAGACCGCACGGGCCTCGTTTCGCTCGTTTTGCTTTCGATGCTCGATGTGCCTATGGAGGCGATTTTGGAAGACTACCTGTTCACGAATGGGTATACCCGCTCCCGCGCGCGCAAGTACTACTGGATTGTCCTCTTGCTGAAGCGCGATCGTGCTCTTGCGCGAAAGATTCGAGGTCTGTTCCTCGCAGACAAGACTTATTTAGATGCGGCGCTCGAGGCCATCGGGCGCAATTACGGCTCTATGAGGGCGTTTGTAACTGAAGGCTTGCACATTACGGAACAAGAGCAGCGCGCTTTCTCGGAAAATATGACATAAAGTCGGGTTTTTTGTCATTAAGGAAATTAGTCAAGTTAAGCCGATTGACGAAAGATTGCAGATACAGCTGGTTCATGCATGCGTGCAGCTTGCGGTAACGATTTCAGCACCCAGGAGTAA
>CADBQL010000247.1 GCA_902796815.1 uncultured Coriobacteriaceae bacterium
ACCTGGTTTTGCTATTCAGGTCGAATCGACCTTCAGGATCGATTTCGCCACCTTGTCCGAAGAAATGCTTGAGCAGCGTGTTCGAGGGCATGGTGAAACGTTATGCCTTATCGTTAGTCACTTCAGCGACAACTTCTTCGACGACCTCCTGAGCGGCTTGGACAACCTCATCCGCAGCTTTTACGGCCCCGTCAACGACGTCTTCGATAGCTTCGACTTCGGCCTGAACGGCCTCGGCAACCGTGCCGCTCGCTGCTTCGGCTTGTTCGGCGGCAGCCGCATCCGCTTCATTTTGCGCCTTTGCGAACTCGGCAGCCTTGGCGGCGAACTCCTCGCGCTCGGCGGCGCTCATAGCCTTCATAGCCGCCTCGAGCGCACTTTCACGCACATTCTTCGTCGCGCCATCGGCCTTGCGGCGCAGTTCTTCGTTAAGCTCGCGCCCCTGGTCAAGTGTGATTTCGCCCTTGTCGACGAGCTGGTCGATCAGCTCCTTGCCCTTTTCGCCCGTATAGGCTAACGCACCAATGCCTGCCAAGAAAATGTTTTTGAATCCATCGCCGATGTTCGTCATGGCATCCTCCATACTCTCAAAAGAACCGTTCAGCGCACTCAACGCATATCGCGGATAATCTTATAATGCCCGACAACGCCCACAATCGCAATGGGCAATCCGAAACCATTTTGATACCAATTCAGTCATACCCACAGCGTCCGCAGATTTGCCAAGCCTAGAATGAGTCATGCCCCAGGGGCGCGACTCATCGCCATCTCGGGCGCGATCCGAATGAGTCATGCCCCTGGGGCGCGACTCATTGATGGGACGCAGCTCATAGACGCGAGCCCACAAGGCGGCTAAAATATTGTGACCAAAGGGAAGCCTTCCTTTTAACCGCATTTCCACTACGATGAGCGCCGAAACAAAGTCAGCAGAACGGGAGCAACCATGACAAAGAATGCCCAGTACACAAATGAATACCTGGAAATCATGGACGCGCTTAACGGCGACATCCCCGGGCGCGAAAACGCGTTCGCTTATATGGAAAACTCCACGGCTCTCGTCCACTACATCCAAGCCGAATCGTCGTTCGTGCCCCGGCTTTTTGACCGCGAAACATATGACAAGATGAAGTGGCTCACCGAAACATCGCACCGCATCTGCGAAAAGGTCATGCGCCGCTACTTGGACGACCCATCATATCGCGAATTGTTCGACTACGACGAGCGCCTGCGCGACCTCATCTTGATTCCGCAGCGCTACGACGCCCTGCTTCCGTTCGCACGCTTTGACGTATTCCTGAACGAGGACGACCTGACGGGCGGTTTTTGCGAATGGAACGCCGACGGTTCGTCAGGCATGAACGAGGACCGGGAGCTCAACATTTCACTCGCCGCTTCGGCCACGATGCGCGAGTTCGCATCCCGCCACCAACTTCAGACGTCCGACCTGTTCAATCCCTGGGTCGAAGAGTTCATCCGCATTTACCAGACGTTTGAGAACAAGGTAGAGCACCCCACGTTCGCCGTCGTCGACTTTATGGAAAACGCCGTCGTGGACGAGTTCCGCGTATATGCGCGCTACTTCGGCGAACATGGCTATCCATGTCTGGTCGAAGACGTGCGCGACCTCGTATATGACGAGGTCAAGCGCGAGCTGCGCGACAAAAAGGGCCGTAAGATCGATGCGATTTGGCGCCGCTCGGTCACCAACGACGTGTTGAACAATTGGGAGGAAAGCCAACCCATGATCGCCGCCGTGCGCGACGGAGCCGTAGCGCTCATCGGGAGTTTCGCCGGGCATATCGTGCACGACAAGCAGATTTTCGACGCAGTGTTCTGGCCTGAAACGCGCGAGATGCTCACTGAGGAGGAGCTGAAACTCGTCGACGAATACGTACCCAAGACCAAATTCCTCGACGATGCGCATATCGACCTCAACGAGGTGCGCGCCAACAAGGACGCGTGGATCATCAAGCCGACCGACCAATACGGTGCTCATGACGTCTATGCAGGCCAAATGCAGACTCAAGAAGATTGGGAGGCCATCATCGAGCGCTTCGCGAATGGACGCGCCGGTGCGCCGTTCCTCGTGCAGACGTATCTAACGCCGTTCCGCACGGAGCTTTTGCCCATCTGCAATGACCTGCTCATCGCCGACGATGCCGATATCTCGCGTCAAACAGCTTTCTATAACAACATGCCTGGCCTCTACTCGTTCAACGGCACCTTCGGCGGCGTGTTTGCGCGCCTCGGTCCCAAGCCGATCATCAGCCAGCCGATGGGCGACCTCACCAGCGCCGTCATCTGGGTCGATTGCGATTTGCAGGAGCGGTGAAAGACCGCCTGAATCGTCGCAATGTGAACAGCCAGCGGCATCCAACTTGCCGTCAATCTTGTTGTCGTCATTAAACCCGGCCTTATTCCCCATAGACTTGGGGACGGCGATGGGCAAGCACGGGCATGGCTGCGCGAACGCGAGCGATGGCGTCTTGATCGATGTCAGCAACAACAAGCTCCTCGTCATAACCCGCGGCGGCAAGCTCTTCTCCGAGCGGGCCGAACACGCAACTGTGACCTGCATAATTGCGGTGCTCAGAGCCGAAATCACGGTCGCAGCGCGAAAGGCCCGCGACGTAAAGCTCGTTCTCGATAGCGCGCGCCGCGAGCAGCGTGCGCCATTGGTCAACCTTGCGCGGCCCGTCAACCCATGCCGACGAATATACGATGACATCGCAACCCGCAAGCGCCATCAAACGCGCCTGCTCGGGAAAACGCAGGTCATAGCATATGGCCACGCCAAACGTTCCGAACGGGGCCTCTACGGCGCGCAGCACCTCGCTGCCCGCAGACGTCTTATCTGACTCGCGCACGAAATCGGTATCAAAGCGATGGACTTTTCGATACGCCGCACGCTGCACGCCTGCATCGTCGACCACGACCGCCGTGTTGAACGGGCATGCGCCTTCGGGCGCTTCAGCGCGCTCATTGGCGGTGTACACCATCCACATTCCAAACTTGGCAGCCAAAGCATTCATCGCCGTGCAGAACGGCCCGTCGAGCGGCTGAGCAGCTCGGGCAAAATCGTCCGCCAAAAGCTCAAAGGGCGTCATGAGCGATTCGGGAAAAACAAGCAGTTCAACACCCTTTTCAACCGCCTGCGCCGCCCATCGCTCAGCCATAGCGACCACGTTACCGTCCGCCGGATGGCAGCATTGCGCAAGTCCGATCCTGAATCCCATGTCGGCCTCCTTTTCTCCAGCGATTTCAGGTGAATCCCACCCCTGTGATGAGTTTTGCCCCTGGGGCGTGACTCATTGCCCTGGGGCGCGGCCAATCCCGCAGGCCTGGCCCGATGAGTTTCACCCTGGGGCGCGACTCATTGCCTGCTAAAAACATCCGCCTCGATGGCTTGCTGGATAAAGCTGATGTACGCTTTGGCGCCCACCTCGTTCAGGTGAATGCCATCTTCGTAGAAAAACTCGTCATGACCAGCCGAAAGCCCATACCAATCCACAATCGACACGATATTTGGATGCCGCGACGGAGCGTTCGCGATGGCCTCGTTGGTCTGCGCTTCCCAATCGCGCGGGCAGCGGATGTTCACGAGAATGACGCGCTTGCCCTCCGGCACCGTCGCGATCAGCTCGTCGATCTGCTCGTCGACGACGGCGTTGTTCGTACCCAAGCAGAATACCACGTACGTACCTGCCAAATCCTCCGAGCAATAGTAGCCGTAAGGACTTTCCCAAATGTTGCGGTTGACGATAGCGTCGCTGTGCCCGTTCGGGAACGTTTTATAGAACTCGTTTTCGCATCCAGCAGCAACGCTGTCACCAATGAGAACCGGATCGTACATAATGCCACCGCGGTCATTGAGATGCTCGGTGAGGAAAATCTCATCGTACGCCTCCTGGTCGAGCTTGCGTTGCTCCTCCTTGAATGCTTTGTCGATTTCCTTATTTACTCGGATAACCGCCTTTTCGACGGTTCCGCGAAGCTCGCTGCGCGCCTTCTTGCGCTGCTTTTCGGTGAGCTGACCGGCCTTTTCCTCGACAGCGCTGCAGGCGGCTTCGACAGCGCCTGGCTTGGCTTCGCCCGCATCCGATTCACCTGAAGCCCCAGAGGCCTCCTCTGACTTCGGCGCGCTATCGGCCGAAGCGCTCGGTGCAGCTTGCTGAGACGCCGCACTCGACCCTGCGGATGCCTCAGCTCCAGCATTCAATCCGACTGCTTCGCTCGATTGCGAAGCGGCGTTCGACTTCGCCACGTCTTTCGATACAGCAGATGCTTCCGAGTCGGCCGATTCGCTCGACTTCGACGACGAACCCGACTTGGAAGCAGCCTCGAACTCAGAAGACGCCTGCGAGGCGGCGCCAGACTTTTGAGCAGCATCTGCGCTCTCAGAAGCTTTCGACTCTTTTGAAACGCCTTTAGCGCCAGAGCTTTTTGCCGATGCATTCGATGGGCTTGCATCTGGAGACTGGCTCGATCCCGATGTCGATGACGCTGCCGAGCTTGATTTGGACGCGCTTTCTGACGCAGCGGAGGAGGATGCTCGGTCATCCGCTGTGGTTAAAGAGGAAGGCGAGGCCGCCGCGGATGCCGATGTAAATGCCACCGCGGATGCCGATGCCGACGAAGACGCCTGCGATGAAGCGCCCGAACGAGCAGCATCCTTCGAAGACTTTTCCCCTGCCGCCGCGCTGTTAGATTGCGCTGCCCCATCGCTTTTTTGCGCCGCATCGCTTTGCGCTGCGGCATCGTTTTCCGCCGCCGCTGAACTTGCGCCGCTTGACGCAACGAGCGCAGCTGACCCGCTCGACGCCGAAACGCCATCCGACACTGCCGACCCGCTCGATGCAGGCGAAGAAGTCGCCTCGACACTCGATTGCGAAACGCTTCCGTCAGACGTCGAACGAGCGCTCAATTGCGAATCAGACCGCTCGCTTTCCTGGGCGTTGAGTGCAGCTTCCGCAGGTAATGTTGAGGACGCAGGAGGCACAGTAGCCAATGCCGCAATCGCCGCAACCGTCAAAGTCGAACACACGCCCGCTGTAGCAACAAAGCGCGCCTTGCGAGCTCCCGCAGACTGGCGATGCGTCGAGTTGGAATGTTTGACCGACGGCCGCGGCGTTTCGGATGCCGTCCTTTTGGCATGCGCAGCCCGTTTTGCAGAGAGGCCTTCTTCGCTCTTGCCGCGTGCATGCAAGGGCACCTGGGAAACCGCCCGCGATACGTCATGCGCATCCTCTGCAAGCTCTCCACCTATTCTCGATTTTGTCGCATCCCGCAATCCTTGGCCAACCTCGTCCTGCGCGACGACGTCAACGGTGCCCTGCGCTTGCATAGCACCCTGCTCAACAGCGCCAGCTGAACGCTGTGCGCCCGCAGCAACACCCTGCGCGCCCGCGGCACGCTGGGCTTTCCGCGCGCGCCACCACGCGCCCAATGCACCCGCCCGAATAGGTGCCTCAACGAACCGGTAAGACAGATCCGAAACCGCGATGATTATCACCAGCTGCGCTAAGCGAACCCACCAGGGAATCTGAATGGTGGAGGTCATAGATGCCGTCGTGAGGATAATCGGATAATGCCACAAATACATGCCGTAGCTTCGCTTTCCGATCCACACGAACGGCTCGAGCTGCAGCAGGCGCGCCATCCACGTGTTCGGCACAACGAGCACAGCGATGAGCACGGCCGTGAGCACCGAGACGAGCACGATGCCGCCGTAATACGGAAACGCCGTATAGCTGTTCGTCAACGCGATGATGGCAACGAGCGCCACGAGCGCCACTGTGCCGACCACGTTGAACGCGAGCCGCCGTCCCGCACTACGACTTTGCAGCCGACGCCGACCGAAGATGGTCGAAGGCCATACGAACGCAAGCAACGCGCCGATGAGCAGGCTCACGGCACGCGTATCGGTGCCGTAGTAAATACGGCTCGGATCTGCGAGAGGATCATATAACACGGCCATTTCGACACCAGACGCGATTGCAAAAACAGCAATCACAACTGCGATGGCCTTCTTTGGAACACGCAGTTTGAACAGCGCCAACAGCACGAGCGGCATCACGATGTAGAACTGCTCCTCGATCGCGAGGCTCCAGAAATGCGTGAACGGCGAAGGCGCGGAAGCCGCTTCAAAGTACGAAACGTCCCTGAATACCTGCCACCAGTTGTTGTAGAAAAGAAGCGACGGTATGAGATCAGCACGCGCCTTGTTGAAAAGCGACGGGCTGAACAGAGCGCATAACACGAGCGTCCCTGCAATAGCGAGCAAAACCGCCGGCACGATACGCCGTACGCGCCGTAACCAGAATTGCTTGAGCGAAATCGTGCCCGTACCCTCGAATTCGGCGACGAGCAAACCGCAGATGAGGTAGCCCGATATCACGAAGAACGTCGTGACGCCCATGAGGCCGCCCGGCGCCCATGTCATTTTCATGTGATAGAAGATGACCGAGAGTACCGCGAATGTACGCAGCCCGTCGAGCGCTGGCACATAGCGCGACCTGCGCCTACTACGCTCAGCAGGACGTAATACCCTCTGTTTTTCGTGCTTGGCCATTTGCTCCATTTCAAGTTCGTTTTTG
>CADBQL010000248.1 GCA_902796815.1 uncultured Coriobacteriaceae bacterium
CAACAAAGACGTCGCCTTCATCGATTGCCCGAAGGTATACCCCGAGTTGTGCAGCGAGTTTTGCCTGGTAATGGAGTATGTCGAGGGTATTCCCATCTACGATAAGGAGCGCCTCGAGCAGGCGGGTTACGATTTGAGCGAAATTGGCGAGAAGATGCTCGACAATTACGCGACTCAGATTCTCGATTTTGGTTTTTTCCACGCCGATCCGCATCCGGGAAACATACTCATCCGCGGGGGCAAAATCGTCTACATCGATTTGGGCATGATGGGTCGGTTGAATGCCATCGAACGCGCTGGGTTCGGAAAAATCATCGAGGCAGTCGGGCTGCAGGATTCGGCCAAGCTCAAGGACGCGCTGCTTTCGTTTGCCGAGTCGAAAGACATCGGGGCTATCGATCATTCGCGGTTTTTGGCGGACCTCGATTTGCTTTTGGCCAGCTATTCGTCATGCGATGTGGCGGATCTCGACATCGGCCAGATGCTCAACGATGTCATGATCTTAACGCGTACGAGCAGGGTTACGTTGCCGCCGACCATTACCAATGTCTCAAGGGGTATCGTTACCATTGAGGGGACGCTACAGGATTTCATTGCGAACGACTCGATACTCGACATAATCAATGCGCACATCCTTCGTTCGGGCGATCCTTACGACCGTGCAAAAGACAGCCTCAAGGACATGGCCATCGATACGCGAAAGGCTGCGGAAGGTGCCGCGCAGGCTGCGGCGTATTCTGGCGAGGTCTTGCATATGCTCACGCGTGGCCAGCTGAAGTTCAATATGGAAGTGCTCGGCTCCCAAGACCTCGTGGCGTCTCTGTCGAAAATTATGAACCGTATGGTTTTGAGCATCGTCATCGCAGGTCTGTTCATCGGTTCGAGCATGTATGCCCAGGCCACGGGTTCGGGGCCTTATCTTGGTGTTTCGTTCATCCCGTTCTTCGGATTCCTGGGCGCCTTCGTGCTTTCGGTTTGGCTGATGTTCGACATCTGGCGTCGCCGGTAACAGAACTAGTTGTCCGCCTTGCTGCTCGCCCCGCCACTTGGCGCGAGTTGCGCCCCAGCTGTTGCCTCTCCGCGCAGGGCGTGCCGCGGTAACGAGGGAGGGAAAAATGAGTTATTCCCCAGGGGCAAGACTCATTGCCTTATACTGGGTTCATGAGCGAAAACAGACGAACATCACCCTCTTTCGATGCGGAATCGCAGGATATACGGTCTTTTGTCGCGGCAGAAGGCGAAGCGCAAAAACGACCGAGCGTGAACTTGCGCGGCGCCGCCTCTCGCTCGGGTCGTCCGCTTGCTCAGAAGCGTCAGCGATCTGGCGGTAGGTCGCAGGAGCTTTTACGAGAAAACGAGCCGCAGTCGTGGCAGCGAACAAGCCAACGTCCCGAGACGCGTTCGCGCGCAGGAGGCCAGGAGCGGCTGGGGGCCCGGCCTCGAGTACGCACGCAGGGCCAGAGACGGTCGGGCAGTAAAGCCCAAGCGCGCACGCGGGACCGGGAGCGCACGGAAAGCCGGCCCCGGGCGCGCACGCGGAGCCAAGAGAGCCGCCCTCAAGAGCGGCTGCGGCCGCAGACGCGTGCGCGAAGCGGTCAGGGCAAAGCAAGCGAATCCGCGAAACCGGCTGTAACTCTGAGCGGCGTTGTTGCGCTGTTTTCGTCAAAACCGCGCGTCATCGCGGCGGCCATCGCGGCGCTTCTCGTTCTCATTGCGATTATCGCCCTTCCGCGTGCGTGCGCGTCCAGCACGCCAGACCAGGCCGAGAACTCCGGCGATGATGCATCAACCCAGGCTGCGGGTGTGTCGTATCCTGAAGGCAGCTCGGTCGTCTCATTTGTGGCCGTCGGCGACAACCTGCCCGATGATTTCATCGGATTATACGCTGATAAGCTGGCGGGCGAGGAAGACGACGGGACCTACGACTACAAGCCGTTATTCGCCCACATAAAGCCCTATGTGGAAGCGGCCGATCTGTCCTACATCAACCAGGAGACGCACGTTGGCGGCAACGACACCGGGCCTCAGGGTTATCCAAGCTTCAATACGACTGACGAAATGGCCGATGCTGTTGTGGACGCCGGTTTTGACTTCGTCGCATCGGCGACGAACCATTCCTACGATTGGGGCTATTTCGGCGCGCTCAATCATTCGCTTTCCGTATGGGAGAAGCAGCCCGTTGCATTCACGGGCACGGCGGTCACGGCTGAGCAATACGAGCGCATCGCGACCCAGACCTGTAACGGACTTAAGTTCGCTCTGCTCAACTACACTTACGGCGTCAACGGGTTCACGCAATCCGAGCTTCCTCCCTATGCGGTGAACTTCATCGACAAGACGCGGATAACTGCCGACGTGCAGCGCGCTCGCGAGCAGGAAGGCGCTGACGTCGTGCTCGTGGCCATGCATTGGGGAACCGAAAACCTGACTGAGGCCGAC
>CADBQL010000249.1 GCA_902796815.1 uncultured Coriobacteriaceae bacterium
ACGTGCCTGCGCCGATTTCGGGCGCGCCCAGATATGCTGACATGTTCGAAGAGGAGATCGAAATGACGCAAGGAAAACTCTACGGCGTGAGTGTTGGCCCTGGTGATCCGGAGCTGCTCACGCTTCGTGCCGCGCGCATCTTGAGCGAGGTCGATTGCGTGGCAGCGCCCGATATCGGCGGTTCGGCCCGCGCGGCGCTGCATATCATCGAGGACTACATTCAGGGAAAAGAGCTCGTCGACTGCACTTCACCCATGACGAACGACCAGCGCGCAACGGGGAAAGCCTACGATGCGGTCGCCGACCAGCTCGCTGCTCTTCTCGATGCGGGAAAATCGGTCGCGTTCGTGACGCTTGGCGATGCGTCAGTCTATTCCACCTGGTCCTACGTGAACGAGCGGATGATAGCGCGCGGATATGATGTCGAGGTCGTCGCGGGCGTCACATCGTTTTGTGCGGCGGCGGCAAAACTGCGCACGCCGCTTTGCGAGCGCTCCGAACAGCTGCTGGTTTCGCCAGTTTCGACAGGCGATGTGAATGCGGCGCTCGACGTTCCTGGTACCAAGGTGTTTATGAAATCGGGCAGGCGCACGGGCGATTTGCGCGAGACCCTGCGCGCTCGCGGCCTAGCCGAGCGCTCAATGCTCGTGGCCAATTGCGGGCTCGAAGGCGAAGAGGTCGTGCCCGATCTCGATGTGGCCGGCGAGCTGCCCACGTCGATGTCGATCGTTATCGTCAAGGATGGCGGGTTGGCAAATGGGCCAGCCGAGGTGCGCGAGGTCGAAGACCCGTACATCGAAGAGCTTTCGTGGCGCATCGCACCGCCCGACGAGGATGCGCGTCAGGCGGCCATCGACAAGTGGAACAACGTGGCCAAACCCATCGGAAGCCTCGGCGTGCTCGAGACCGACGTTGTGCGCATCGCCGCGCTTGTGGGCACTCCAGACGTTTCACTCAAAAAACGCCTGGTCGTGGTCATGTGCGCCGATAACGGCGTCGTGGCGCAGGGCGTATCCCAAAGTGGCCCTGAAGTGACGACGGCTGTAGCGGTCAACGTCGCCAAGGGCGTGTCGTCGGTATGCCAGATGGCTCATGCGGTGGGTATCGATGCCGTCGCGGTCGACATGGGCATGCTCAATCCGCCCGATGTGGAAGGCGTGATCGACCGCTCGATTTCGCAGGGGACCGGCGACATCTCGTACGGGCCTGCTATGACGCGGGACCAGGCGCTGCGTGCGATTCGCGCGGGTGTGGACCTCGTCGGCGATTTCAAGGCTCAAGGATATGAGATCATCTGCTCCGGCGAGATGAGCATCGGAAACACGACCACGTCATCGGCCATGTCAGCGGCGTTTTTGGGCTTGCCGGTCGAGGCGCTCACCGGGCGCGGTGCGGGTCTTTCGGATGCGGGACTCACGCGAAAAGTCGCGGCTATCAAGCGCGCGCTTTCCGTCAATGAGCCCGACGCGGGCGACGCGCTCGACGTGCTCGCGAAACTCGGAGGCTTTGACATTGCAGGCATGGTCGGCCTGTTCATAGGCGGCGCAATCCATAGGGTGCCCGTCGTCATCGACGGCTACATCAGCGCTCTTGCAGCCTATACGGCAGCGCGCCTCGTGCCGGCGTGCACGTGCTCGATGCTCGCTTCGCACGTCTCGGCAGAACCGGCGGCCAAGTTCCTACTCAAGGAGCTCGGCGTCGAGCCCGCTATCCAAGCTGGCATGCGTCTGGGCGAGGGGACGGGTGCGGTCTGTCTCGTCCCGATGCTCGATGCGGCGCTCGCGCTTTACGATGGCACGACGTTCGAGGCGACCGGCATCGATGCTTACGAGGTCGACCTTCGATGATAGTCCTGGTCACGGGTGGTGCATCATGCGGAAAAAGCGCATATGCCGAGCAGATTGCATGCTCGTTTTCTGACGAGCGCTACTACCTGGCGGCCATGAAGCCATTCGGTGAAGAAGGCGCGCGCCGTATCGCGCGCCATCGTGCGCTTCGCGCAGGCAAGGGTTTCGTCACGATTGAGTGTTTCGACGGCCTCGACCAGGTCGACCTCGCGCAATGCTCGCTGTCTGGTCGCACACGTACGGCGCTTTTGGAATCGCTTGGAAACGTCGTGGCTAACGAGTTGTTTCGAGATGATGGCACCTGCGCGTCCTATGACGAAGCGCTTGCAGCTGCTGTCGACGGCGTGAAGCGCGTGGCCGGGCTTTTCGACAACCTCGTGATTGTCGGGGATGAAGTGGGTGGCGATGGCATCCGCTATGACGAGATGACCGAAACATACATGCGCGTGATCGGCGCAGCAGCATGCGCGATTGCCGCATCGAGCGATGTTGTTTTCGAATGCGTTGCCGGCGAGCCCCGGTGCATAAAAAACGCCGTGGGGTTCGATCCGCCTTGTCGTATGGCAGAAAGGTCGTAAAGATCGCATGACGTTTCTTCGTTCGCTCATAATGGCGTTCGCGTGCTTTTCGCAGGTGCCGATGCCCCACATCGATTGGCGGCCCGAAAGCATGCGCTACATGATGGGCTTTTTCCCGTTCGTGGGCGTAGTCGTGGGGCTTTTGGTCGCGGCATGGGTCTGGCTGTGCTCGATAGCGGGTTTTGGCCCGATGGTCAGGGCGGCGGGCATAACGCTTGTGCCGCTGTGCGTGACGGGCGGTATCCACATGGACGGTTTAGCCGACACGTGCGATGCGCTTGCGAGCAATTCGCCGCCCGAGCGGCGCCTCGAAATTCTGAAGGATTCGCACACGGGAGCGTTCGCGGTTATCGGCGTGGGAATGTATCTGATTGCGTACTTCGCGTTTGCGACCGAATTCGACCCCTCCGTCGCGATGGTGCAGCTCGCGCTCGTGCCGGTGCTCTCGCGGTGTCTGAGCGGCTTTGCGACGGTGACGTTTCCACTTTCCAACAAAAAGGGCATGCTGGCAGATGAGCAGGGCTCTTCCGCCAAAGGCGCCGTTCGCGCGGGTCTTGTGCTCATTGCGATTGTGTGCGTCGGCGTGCTCGTGTGGCGCAGCGTTGTACTCGGTATCGCGATGGCTGTGGTGGCTGTGTTCTGCCTGCTTGCGCTCTATGCGCTTTCCATGCGCAAGTTCGGCGGTATGAACGGAGACCTGGCTGGGTTTTTCCTCCAGATGTGCGAGCTTGCGCTGCTCATTACCATCGTGAGCATGACGTAAAGTCACATGACATAAAGTCGTGTTTTTGTCATTAAGCAAAATGGTCGGTGACAAAAAACACGACTTTATGTCATTGGGGAAAACGGTTGTAATTAATGGTGTAGCAACTCAAATTGGGAGTTGTGTGTGGCGTTCGAATTGGGAAAGGAACGTACATGATAGTGGTTGTCGGCGGTCATGCGAGTGGCAAGCGTACCTATATAAAAGGGCTCGGATATGTCGCGCAAGACATGGCCGATGGCGTGCTTGACGAGCGACCCGTGCTGCTCAATCTGCAAGATCTTGTGGCGAAAGATTCGCGCGAGCCTCACGAGCTCGCTTCCGCACTCTCGGGCAAAAAGGTTGTTTCGTGTTGCGAAATCGGAAACG